>JANOTU010000433.1:0-4120 GCA_031416515.1 Hyphomicrobiales bacterium | reverse complement strand
GTTTCTTCGCGCCAGGAGGCGGTTGCGCGCGATCAGAATTGCCAGTCGCGAGGCGGCCAGAGTCGCAGAGGAGCAGGCTTTGCTGGAGCGGCAGAAAACCAACGAAAAAGGCAGTGTGCAAGGTTTCATTGACGGTCATCCGAAGTGAATTTGGTACGGCGCTCGGCAAAGCTTTCGACCGGCACGATCACAGTTGAAATTGACCGCACCATGGTAGAGCCAGATGACCTCTTTGATTTCGCTGAACGGCACAATCCCAAACGTTCGTTTCTTTTTGTTTCAAGGGTTCTGGGCCGTCATGTGCCCGTTTCTCCCCGCCTGATGCGTACCACCTATGTCAAGCTTGCTGCGCAGATACCGGTCGATCTGCCCGGGCCGGTCTTGGTCGTGGGCATGGCTGAAACGGCGGTTGGATTGGGCGCTGGCGTTCACCAGGAATATGCGGCGCGCCGCGGCAAGGGCGATGCGATTTATATCGCCACCACCCGGCACCGGCTTGGAACGTCGCTGCTCGCGGAGTTCTACGAAGAACATAGCCACGCATCGCATCATATGGTGCACCGGCCTGTCGACCCGCGCATCGAAGCCCTTGTCCTTGGTGCCCGCTCCCTGGTGCTTGTCGATGACGAAGTCTCTTCGGGCAAGACTTTCATCAATCTTTACAAAGCACTGGTCAGCGCCGACCTCAGGCATATCGAGACAATCTATCTTGTGACGCTGACTGACTGGTCCGCAGGCGCGGCAAGCGCGGCCATCGGCCGGGATGTTTTCTCGGTATCCCTGCTTTCCGGGCGCTATCATTGGCAACCCGTTCCTGGCGCTTTGCCGCCGCAGGCGACCCAGGTTGAATTCAGGCATCGCGTGGGTGGCTCTCCAGATTACCGCATGGATTGGGGGCGCCTGGGAGTGAGCAGTCACGCCAGCGGATGGGGGGGCATTGACCGGCTGAATAGCGCCAGGGTTGGCGAGCGTGTGCTGGTCGTCGGCACCGGCGAGTATGTCTGGTGGCCGTTCCTCTATGCTGAACAGCTTGAGCAAAACGGCACACATGTCAGGTTTTCCTCTGTTTCCCGGTCGCCAATCCGCATCGGGCACGCCATTGAAAGCGGTATTGCCTTTGCAGACAATTATGGCCTCGGCATCGCCAACTATCTCTACAATGTTGATCGGGCTGCATATGACAGAGTATTTCTTTGCACGGAAACGGGACGTGACACAATCGACCCTGTATTGCTCGACCATCTCAATGCGCAAGTCATTTGTGCCACAGCCGGGCCGGTTCGCGCCGCCGCCGCTCCAAAATGCTGATCCGTCCCATCGTTCTTGTTGATCTTGATGACACGCTGTTCCAGACCAGTGCGAAGTGTCCACCCAATGTGCCTGTGGACCAACTGATTGTTGTTGCCACCGCCAGAACTGGAAAAAATTCATTTATGACGCCGTCCCAGAAGGTGATGATCGACTGGCTGCTGGCGACTGCTGATGTTGTTCCTGTGAGTGCGCGTTCAAGCGGGGCGTATGATGGTGTGAGGATCGCGTTCAAGGCGGGCGCCATATTGTGCAACGGCGCGCTCATCCGCAATGCTGACGGCACAATTGATGCGGAGTGGCAAGCCCGGATCAATGACGATCTCGCCCCCTTCCATCTCATTCTCAAGGACCTTCTTGCCGATGCCCGCGCCAGCGCTGAAAGGAAGAAAATCAAAATCCGTTCGCTGATCGCGGGCGAGAACGGGGTATTGGCCTATGTCGTCATAAAAGATTGTGAAGGTGACGGGCAACGCCTCGCCGAGATCGAGTTTGACCAACAAAAAATTATTGGTTGGACCCGCCATCAGAATGGCAACAACCTTGCGCTTCTGCCTCCGGTCCTCTCCAAAAAGCGTGCCGTTGAATATTTTATCACCAGGATCAGGTCGCGTGTGCCGCAAACGCCGGTCCTGGGTTTCGGCGACAGCATCAGCGACGTGCCATTCCTGCAATTATGCGACTGGTGGGGATTGCCGTCGCGTTCACAGATTGCCGAGGCATTCGCGGCCTGCGCGACCAGGTCCTAGATGACCCTGCTGCAACACCACAGCAGTGGTTTTTCCGGCAGCTACCTGGCGGGGGATGTGACATTTCTTTTGCGCCGGATGCTGATTGCGCCCACACGCGCCGCAGAAAAGGAACGCCTGATTCAAACCGGCCAGAAACACTATTCCGAGATGATATCCGAAGAAAGCCCGCCCAGCCTCGCTTACCAGAAAATCTTTTGGGCTGCCTTCGATCAAGGGCGTGACCGTCTGGGACGGGACATCGCCGCACTTGCGAGGGCGATCTTTCGGAAGGTCGAAGGCCCAATCACCCTCGCCAGCCTTGTGCGCGCAGGCATTCCGCCGGGAATCCTGCTGAAGCGCGCTCTTGCTGAGCTTGGCGCCGATGTCGAGCATTTCGGCATTTCGATCATTCGGGACAAGGGACTCGATGCTGCCGCAATCGGCCACATTCTCGAAACCCGCCCGGTCAATGGTCTCGTCTTTGTCGATGGCTGGACTGGCAAGGGGGCAATCGCCGCTGAACTTGAACGGGATTTCATGCGCCTGTTCGCGAGGCCCGCACGCCTGGTGGTTGTCGCGGACTTGTGCGGAAGTGCTTGGCTTGCGGCATCTGGCGATGATTGGCTGATCCCGTCTGGGATTCTGGGTTCTACGATTTCCGGCCTGATAAGCCGTTCAATTCTCAATGCCGAGACGGCTGCTGCTGGCGGGTTCCACGGCTGCATCGAGTGGGACTATCTTGCCGCCCACGATTTTTCGAGGGAGTTCATCACCAAAGCCTGGACAGACGTCCTGCGGCATTTGCATATTGCCGATCAGGCTTTATGGACCGGCGATGACCGCCTTCGTCAGCGTGACCGGGCAGCGGCCGCTGTGTCCTGGGTTGCCGCCCGCCATGCTGTTACCGATGACAACCGCATAAAGCCTGGAATTGCCGAGGCGACCCGGGCAATACTGCGCCGGATTCCTGAACGGATATTTGTCACTTCGCGCAACGACCCTGATCTCGCCGCACTGGTGTTTCTTGCCGAGCGGGCTGGTGTTCCATTCGAGATTGTTCCGGAAAAAATTTTCCCCTATCGTGCAGTGACGTTGATAGCGAAAGTCAAGTGAACATGAGCAGGATTTCTCCATATGCCCTTGGTGCCACCCTGTTCGTGCCGGCACTTCATCAAGACATCCACCAGATCATCGCAGGGCGCAAATATCCAGGGCTCAAGTCTGTTGTGCTTTGCCTGGAAGATTCACTGCACAGCAACGATGTGGAGAGTGGTCTTGCAAATCTGGGGCGCAGTCTCGGGCGGCTGGGCGCGGAGCCAGATGAAACACCGCAGAGGCCGCTGGTCTTTGTGCGGCCGCGGCACATCGAAATGGCAAGGGAAATTGCGGCTTGGCCCGCAATCAACCGGGTGGCAGGTTTTGTCGCGCCGAAGTTCCGCCCGGGCCAGGCTGAAGCCTGGATGCAGATCATTGCCGGTTCCGGCCTCCTGTTGATGCCGATACTGGAGACCAGTGAAATGTTCGATGCCCTGGCAGTCAGGGATCTCCGTGATGAGCTGATTGAAACCGTCCCGCACCGTATTCTTGCTCTGAGAATCGGTGGCAATGATCTGATGAGTTGCCTCGGATTGCGCCGCAGCCGCGGCACGAGTATTTACCAAACACCGCTTCTCTACGTCCTGTCCTTGTTGTCTGGCATTTTTGTGCCGGCAGGTTTCGCCATGACATCGCCAGTTTATGAGATTATTGACGATGACATCGTCTTGGGCCAGGAAAGCCGTCAGGATGTCGAATTTGGCTTTGTCGGCAAAACGGCGATTCATCCGTGTCATGTGCCATTGATCCACAACGCCTACAAGGTGAAGCAGCGCGACCACGAATCGGCAATGCGGATTCTCGACGCCGATGCAGCCGCAGTCTTCAAGTTCCATGGCGCAATGTGCGAACCATCTACACACAGCGCCTGGGCCCGCAGGATCATGGAACGGGTCAAATATCATGGCCTGGCCGACCCCGAACTGCAATCAGTGGCAGCGTGAATCGATCACGCCTGTTCTGCCAGGTTGCAAGGAAGTTTGCAC
>JANOTU010000432.1:0-2163 GCA_031416515.1 Hyphomicrobiales bacterium | reverse complement strand
CAAACCGATTTCCCCATTTCGACGGCCTTCCGACATAGACCGTGTTCGGCGGCATTTCCCAGTCTTTCGTGCGGCGGCGCTGTATGCGGAGCGGGGCCATCACGCGGCCCTCTGGAACACACCGGAACGGGGTCCAGGTTTGTGCCGGGTATTGTGCGCCGGGGGTACACCGCTTGTTCTGGTTTGGCGGGTATGTCCAGCCCGGTAAAGCCCTTGAAAAGGCTTCAAATACTGGCTGGGGCGGGAGGGATCGAACCTCCGCATGGCGGAATCAAAATCCGCTGCCTTACCGCTTGGCGACGCCCCAATAAGGAAAGGCCCCTATAGCGATCCCCCCGGCCTTTGCATAGGGCGAAGTGATGATTGTATTGAAGCCGAACCGTGTTACTGTGGAGCCGGACGCTTTGGTTTTGCAACAGCGGAGCAGGTCGAAGATGGACGCCATTACGCAGTATTCCAGCTATTTTTTCATTGCGGCAGCTATTCTTGCCGCAATCATTCTGCTGTCGTCGCTGTTTCGCAAGACGAAGGAAAAGATGAGGGGCCGCAATGGCCAGCGGCTTGGCATCACGGAATATCTTGAGCTTGATAAATCCCGGCGGCTGGTGCTGGTGCGCCGCGACGATACCGAGCACCTCATCCTGATCGGCGGCCCCGGCGATGTGATTGTTGAGTCCCGGATTGCCAGACCGGCCCCGGCGTTGAGCGCCGGACAAGACCTCGATATTCCAGCAAGGCACATCATGGCACCGCCAATGCCGCCGGTTTTTGGCGACCGTGAACCGGTTCTCGCCCATCCGCCACTGGCAGCGCTGCGCAACCGCGAACGGAGGTAAGGTAAAACGAAAGCCGGACCCCTGGCCCGGCCTTCAAAGCAACACTCAAACCCCTGTGGGGTTTGGCTGGTTGCGCTCGGCCATGAAGCCGTCGAACTCAGTCTGATCCTTGGCGCGGCGCAGTTTCTCGACAAAATCACCAAACGCCTTCTGCTCCTCGTCAAGCTTGGCGCGCTCTTCGTCAAGGCGCTGCATGGTCGCGCGCTTGTAGTCATCGAAAGCGGCATTGCCGCTGTTGTGCGCCTGCCAGCCCGTAAAGTCCGGCTTCTTGAAATTGCTCCACGGCGCTTTCATTTCCGAAGCGCCGCGCCACATCTCGCCATTCTTCCATTTCAGGAAAAGCGCCAGAAGCCCAAGCGGCCAGAATACGATGAAGCCCGCGACCATTGCGGCAATTTCCCAGACGGACCACGGATTGCCCTTGCTCAGGGACTGACAACGGGAAGAATTCATTTCATCACTCCTCAATTTATTCGCTTGAGACAGATGGGAAACATCCGTCGCAATTCAAGGGGCAATCGGACATCTTGCGCCAACCCGCCAGACTGCCTAGGAAACCGCCATGACATTGCTGCGGAGTTCACTGATGCCCAAACACAGAATCGCCATGCTCACCGCCGGGGGCCTGGCTCCGTGCCTGTCCTCGGCTGTTGGCGGCCTCATCGAGCGCTATACTGAAGTTGCGCCCGAAGCTGAAATGATCGGCTACCTCGCGGGCTACAAGGGCCTGCTCCAGGGCAAGTCCATTCCGGTCACAGCAGAGGTTCGCGCGCGCGCGCATGTGCTGCACGGTCATGGCGGCTCGCCGCTGGGCAACAGCCGCGTCAAGCTCACCAATGTCGCAGACTGTGTGAAGCGGGGCCTGGTGCGAGAAGGCGAGGTGCCGCTGGCCGTTGCTGCCAGCCAGTTGGTGAAAGACGGCATCACCATTCTCCATACCATTGGCGGCGATGACACCAACACCACCGCTGCGGATTTGGCTGCGTATCTCTCGAAGAATGGCTACAATCTCACCGTCGTCGGTCTGCCCAAGACCATCGACAATGACGTGATCCCCATCCGCCAGTCGCTGGGGGCGTTCACCGCGGCCGAACAGGGTGCTGTGTTTTTCGAGAATGTGGTGAATGAGCAGAGCACGTCATCGCGCCAGCTTATCATTCATGAGGTGATGGGCCGCAACTGCGGCTGGCTCACCGCCGCCACCGCCAAAGCCTGGCGCGAGCGGCTTGTGGCGCTGGACTTCCTGCCGCAATTCAACCTGAGCCAGCGCCACAAGGATATCGACGCCGTCTATATCCCGGAAATGACCATCGACATCGCCGCCGAG
>JANOTU010000431.1:0-1931 GCA_031416515.1 Hyphomicrobiales bacterium | reverse complement strand
CGCCAAGGGCGCAAAGAAGACCCTGCGGCGCGTCTCCAGGCCCTTCAACATCGGCGCCTTCCGCGCCGAGGACTGGATCACCGCCGAGGCGCATTGCTGGAACATCGCCGGCGAACTTGATAACTCGCCGCATGTGGCGCTGGTATCGCCATCACAAACCCGGCGACTGCGGGACCGGGAGGATTTTGAGATACGCGCTGGGCGGGTCAAGGAATTTGGCTTCTCCTCAGAAGCCTGAAAAAATCAAGTCTATCGCGGCAAGGAATTCTGAATGCTGGCCGACCACCTGCAACATGTGGAGCTGATTTCAACAGCGCCAGCGAGGCCACGGTTCCAAGGTTGGGCAAGAAGTCCGAAACCTGGCGCGGCAGATGTCGGGCTGGCGGACTACCATCTGCGCCATCCGTCAGACCATACGCCGTGTTCGTCAATGCGACGATTGCAGGCTTCAATTGCGGATTTTTTTCCACAAGCCAGCGCCGCGCCCTCTCTTGCGCCAGTGCCAACTCCAGAACCGAAGACAGATTGACCCCGTCGTCGCGGGCTTCTTTCAGAAGCTGGGCGTCCACCGAACGGTTGACGGCTTGCTTTTGGCCCAAGACTTTCATGCGCAGAAGGTATGCGCATGTGCTGCGGAGGTCAACTGGAGGAATTTCAGCCATCTTGCAAAACAGCCCTCCTTGGTGATATCATATTGATATCAATTATGGAGTGACATGGCATGGCGCAAATTCTGGTCCGTCAGATTGACGACAGTGTAATGGCAAGGATAAAGGTGCGGGCCAAGGCCATGAAGCGCTCGACCGAAGCAGAGGTCCGGGAAATACTGAGCGCCGCCGTGGCCCCTGAGAGGGGCAGGCACAAGCCGCTCCTGTCCCTGATCGGGGCCGGACGGCCGGGCCGCAGTCAGGCGGAGATCGACGCCTATGTCCGCAGTCTTCGTGACGAGTGGGATGTTTAGGGCGTGGCGCGGGAGCCCGTATTTTATCTCGACGCGAATGTAATCATTGCCATCGTGGAAGGAAACAGCGATCTTTCACCTGCGCAATTTGAGTTTGTGAGCGCCATTGATTCTGGCCGCCTCATGGCTGTCACCAGCGAACTCACGCTTTCCGAATGCCTCGTGAAGCCGATGGCAGACCGCAATGTCGATGCGATTTCGGCTTACATGAATTTTCTGGACGGACGCGAGGGTTTTCCGGTCCTGCCGATTTCGCGCGAGATATTGATCGAGGCCGCCCGCCTTCGCTCCGAACTCGGCGGAAAACTGCCGGATGCGATCCATGTGGCGACAGCGCTGCAGGCGGGTTGCGGGACGTTCTTGACCAATGACAGGCGGATCAAAACAACGACGAAGCTGAAGAGTGTTTGGTGGGACGAACTGGCTGCTACGCCCTGATCTTTCCGCCCTGCGGGTCGTAGAAACTGGAAAGCTGCACCTTTGCGCCGTAACGCTTCCACGCAATTTCAACTTCCCATTTGCCGGATTCGATCCAGTCCCTGGTGACGCCGGCCTCATTCTTCACATAGCCCAGCCCCAGCGACAAATTCACCCTGTGCCCCCAGGCGCCGCTGGTTGTTGAGCCGACGATTATGCCATCCCGATAGATGGGTTCTTCGTGGTAGATCATCGGCGCTGCGGCGGATTTGTCCTCGAGTGCCATGCATACCATGCGTTTGGGCTGGACGGCTTTTTCGCGCTGCTTCTCAAGAGCCTCACTGCCGATGAAGCCGCCGGGCTTGTCCCAGGCCACGGCGAATCCGAGGCCTGCTTCGAGGGGCGTTTCTTCGTCGGAAATATCATGGCCCCAGTGGCGGTAGGCTTTTTCCATGCGGCAGTTGTTCATGGTGTGCATGCCAGCGGGGGTGAGGCCGAAGTCCTGGCCCGCCTCCCACAGGCGCTCGAACACATGAGCGGCGAATTCGGCGGG
>JANOTU010000430.1:0-4785 GCA_031416515.1 Hyphomicrobiales bacterium | reverse complement strand
AACAACGTCTACCGGGGCCTTGCCTTTGCTTATGGCGGCTATTGCATGTCGGCCTGCCCGTTCATTCTGGCCTCCGGCCAAAGGCGTCTCGCCGCTGGCGGCGCGCAAGTGGGTGTGCATCAAATCAGTTCGCAAAGCCTCCGCGAGCGCCTGACCTATCAGGAGGAATACCGGATTGTGAACGGCAAGAAGAAGGTGATCAGCCGCAAGATCATCGGGCGCAAAACCATCAAGGGCAAGGTCACCTCGAAAATGAGCCCGTTGCTGCGCAAGAAGCTTGAAACCTATCTTCATGGCATGGGTGTGAAGCCCAGCCTTTTGGACCTTGTCGACAAGGTCCCGCCCGCATCCATATATCTGCTGCAGGCAGGTGAACTCGCGGCCACCGCGCTGTCCAATGACGCGGGTTCGGCGCCGGTTCTGGTGGCTCCAGGCCAGTGCAGGTCGCAGCCGCCGGCTGATCATTGCCAGCCCGCCTTGCCTTGACTTCAGCGTTTCATCTCGCTCTTGCTGGCGATCCGCATCAAAACGAGTGCGGCGACCGTCATGCCCACGATGTAGAGCATGAATGGTTCGGCCAGTTCTTCATCCAATGAATAATTAAATCTTCCGAGTATCCGATTCGATATCAACCCGGAAACAAACAGTCCGGAAAAATTGACAATAATGGCAAAGTATCCCTTGCTGTTGGCAATGACAGTCAGGATGACCGCGCCAAATCCGCAGATGGTGAGCAGGAGCCAGATATTGTCTTCGCCGCCGGGTTTTTGCAGCAGTTCGCTCAGATTCATATTGAGGATTTGATCAAGCATATTTTCATTTGTGACCCAAAAGTCACAACCCGCCCGCTTTTTTATGGACCTCGTCAGATTAACTTAGACTTAAAATTGAAGCAATGGCTCCCTGGTAAGATGTCCTACGTCTCGCCGATGTCCGCCGCCCGCGCCGGGGAGGGCGAAATCTTGCGCAAGGCCAGCACACGGTTCACCTCGCCGCCAAAGATCAGCACCAGTGCTGCGAGGTAGAGGAAGAACATCGCTGCAAAGAGGCCGGAGAGCGAGGCGTAGGTGGACGCAAATGTGTTGAAATTAACCAGCCAGGCGGAGAACACCAGCGACAGGCCGGTCCATACCGCCACCGTCAGCACCACACCAGGCAGCAACTCTCTGAACCCCAGGGCTTTTGCCGGAAGATAGCGGTGGCACAAAAGCAAACCGCCGCTCAGCAGCAGGATTGCCACCGGATAGCGCAACGAATCGAGGATATTGAAACCTGGCCTGAGATGAGGGGCATGCAAATCGATAAAGGCAAGCGCGATGGGAGTTGCAACCATAAGGAGAGCCACGACGAGCAAAACGGCAGCAGTTCCAATGATGAAGATCACGCTCAGCAGATAGAGCCACATGAAATTGCGCTCATCTTTGAGATCATAGGCCCGGTTGAGGCCAACCCGGATGCTGTCAACGCCAGCCATGGCGCTCCAGATTGTAAGAATGGCCGAAATGCTGAGGAGATCGCTGCGCGGCACGGTGTGGATCGAGCGGATTTCGGCGGCCTGCGGCTTGACCAGTTGTTCCGGTGCCACGCTGAGGAGATAGTTCACCACCCTTTCGGCCAGGGCTTCGCTGCCAAAGAAGCCAGCAAGCGCTGTCAGGAAGATCAAAAATGGAAACACCGAGAACAAGGTGCGAAAGGCGATGTTGCCAGCCAAGGGAACGGCCTCGTCGGCAAACAGCCGACGCACCGATTCCCTTGCAAGTTTGACAATTCCTGGGGGTTCATCGTTCACAAGCGTTGGATAGACCAGACGCGGAGGTCAGGCCAACACCTTGGCGGCCTCCGCTTCGATTCTGAGTTTAAGCTCAGGCACCAGTTTGAGCCTTGATGCGAGCATGGCGAGATAGGCCTGTTCGGCAGGATCATCTGGGTCAATCGCCAGCACGGAGGCTGTGTAGATTTCAACCGCCATCTCCGGCGATGTGGCGGATTTCACCACAGCATCAATATCAAGGGGTTTGCGGAGTTCATCCATCAAAAAAGCCTTGGCCTCGGTATCCAGTCCGGCTTCGTCAAAGCGGCCAAAGATGCGGGACTGCTCGTCGGCATCGATATGGCCATCAGCCTTGGCCGCGGCGATCATGGCGCTGAGAATGGCAATGCTCAAGGTGTCGCGATCCGGCTTCGGGGTGGGCAGGAAGACAGTGCCTTCCGCTTGTCCCGCTGCAGGCGCTGTCTGGCCCGCCTTGTTTGCCTGCCAATCCTGCCAGGCCTTGTAGGCAATGCCGCCGATAACTGCCGTGCCGCCGAATTTAAGGGCCGTCGTTGCGAGCTTGCGCCCGCCTTTGGATCCCATCAAGAGCGCCGCAAGCCCGCTTGCAGCAGCGCCACCGGCGAGGCCTTTGATCAGGTCCGGCGATATCCCCCCGGATTTTTTCTCTCCCGGTTGCGAATTGCTACCAAGAAATTGTTCGAGTAGTTTTTGCGGATCAAACATGTTCACCTCTGGTTGTTTGGTTTTGGCGCATGCGGGCAAGCACATCTCTGGCTTTCACGCGGTGATTTTCTGTCATGTGGGTTCGGATCATGCTGATGGCCGTGAACAGCACCGCCATGTCATCGGTAAATCCCAAACCCGCAACGAAATCGGGAACCACATCGATGGGCAGGATGAAATAGGCGAGTGCTGCCAGCAACATACCCTTGGGCTTGCGCGGCGTGGCTGGATCCAAAGCGCAATAATATGCGGCCACCACATCCTCAGCAAACGGCACCAAGCTCAGCACGCGCGTCAGCTTGGGCCAAAACCCTTGGCGAACCTTTTCTTCATTCTGGGCCAGAACCATAGGCATCGACTTTCCCTGCGCAATTGCCGACACAACATGGGAGCCAAAGCTCGATCTTTCAAGGCTTTCGCGTCTCAGGGAAGAATGTTCGCTCTTGGCAGGCCGCAGCAATCAACTATAAGGCCGCTTTGCTTCCAGGGAACCGCCCATGACCGATATTCCTGTCAATGAGACCGCCCGCATTCTCACCGAGGCGCTGCCGTTTTTGCAGCGCTATGATGATGAGATCATTGTGGTGAAATATGGCGGCCATGCCATGATTGATCCCAAGCTCGCACAACAGTTCGCCCGCGACATGGTGATGCTCAAGGTGTGCGGGCTCAACCCCATCGTGGTGCATGGCGGTGGTCCACAGATCAACCGGATGCTGGACAAGCTGGCGGTGAAGCCGGTGTTCCGCGAGGGCTTGCGGGTGACTGATCATGAGACCATGGAAGTCGTCGAGATGGTGCTGGCGGGCTCCATCTACAAAGCCATCGTTGCCTCCATTCAACACGCGGGCGGGCGCGCTGTGGGGATTTCCGGCAAGGACGGCAATCTTCTGGTGGCCGAGCGCATGGTGAAGAAGAAGACCGATCCCGTGACCGGCAGAGTAGAGGAGATCGATTTTGGCTTTGTGGGCGAGCCTGCCCACGTCAACACCGGCATCCTCAACACCATCATGAAAAGCGACGCCATTCCGGTGATTGCCCCCATCGGCATTGGCCGGCTGGGCGAGACCTTCAATATCAACGCTGATACCGCCGCAGGCGCCATCGCCACGGCGACACGGGCCAAGCGCCTGCTGATGCTCACCGATGTGGCGGGGGTTCTCGACAAGGACAAGAATTTGATCAGCGAACTGAAGATCAGCGACATCCCCGCCCTCATCGCCGACGGCACCATCACGGCGGGCATGATTCCGAAAGTGGAAAGCGCTGTGTCGGTGGTTGAGTCAGGCGTCGAAGGCGTCATCATCCTTGATGGCCGGGTGCCGCATTCGGTGCTGCTGGAGTTGCTCACCCCGCACGGTGTCGGCACGCGCGTCTCGCGGACCGGGGTATGAGGGGCTTTGGCCATGTCGATACCTGGGTGTTTGATCTCGATAACACGCTCTATCCAGCATCTTGCCGCCTGTTTGACCAGATCGATATCAGGATGGGCGAGTTTGTCTCAAGGCTTCTGAACATCGAATACGCCGAGGCCAAGCTGCGCCAGAAGCAGCTTTTCTACAAGTATGGAACCACATTGCGCGGGCTGATGTTGGAGCATGGCGTGGTCCCCGATGGTTTTCTGGACTACGTTCACGATATCGACCATTCCCCGGTGCCCGCCAATCCCGCCCTCGATCAAGCCTTGCACGCTCTTCCCGGACGCAAGCTGATTTTCACCAACGGCACGGTGGCCCATGCTGAAAAGATTCTGGCGCGCATTGGCGTTACCCACCATTTTGGCGATATTTTCGACATCATCCATGCGGATTTTATTCCAAAGCCCGAGCTTGCGCCCTATCAGAAATTTGTCGCCCAGACGGGCATCAACCCTGAAACTTCGGCCATGTTCGAGGACATCGCCCGCAACCTCGAGGTGCCACATGCGCTCGGCATGACAACTGTGCTGGTCGTCACCCCGGAAAACCGCGACGCCGAGCATCTGAACGCCGCGACGGGCGGTATGGGCCAAGCCCATGTCCATCACGTGACGGATGACATCGCGGCATTTCTGGGCAGGCTTGTGGCAGGGGCGGAATAACTCGACTTCTTTCTTCCTTCCTTCCTTCCTTCCCCCCCCTCGCGGGGGAAGGTGGCGAAGCGCAAAGCGCTGCGCCGGATGAGGGGGCGGTACAACGAGTCGAACTGCCGGTGGGACTCGGCTCACCGCCCCCTCATCGGGCGCTCCGCGCCACCTTCTCCCGCAAGGGGAGAAGGGAAGAAAACCAAACCTACTTTGGCGCGCGTTTGGC
>JANOTU010000429.1:0-2326 GCA_031416515.1 Hyphomicrobiales bacterium | reverse complement strand
GCTGCTGACCGTTGTTGGGCCAGATCTGCGCGTTTTCGTTGCTCTTGTAGAGCTGCATCGCTTCGTCCGGTGTGGTGTAAAAACTCAAGACGTTGCCTTTGAGCGCAAGCAGCTTGTCCTTGATCTTCGCCAGCTGATCGGCGCTGAGATGGAACGGATCCTCGATGCCCATGGTAAGCGCGGTAAACGAGAAATTGTGCTCGCCATTGTCATAGGCGAGGATTTTCCCCTTGTATTTCTCGTCCCAGAAAATCTCGAAGCTGTCGGGCGCAGGACTCACCTTGTCCTTGTCATAGATGAGGCCGATTGAATCAAAGCAGAAAGGCACGGCGTAGACCTTGCCGTCGCGCATGACGCCCCTGACCCTGGAGAGGTCCTGGAACCGCGGCAGCACGCGCTGCTGATTTGGAATCTTGCCGAGATCGAGCGGCGTGGTCAGGCCGCCATCGATATAGCGCTGAAGCTGGGCGGTGTTGACGGCGAAAACGTCGAAGTCCTTGCCCTCGCTGCCCTTGATCTTGGCCCAGATTTCATCATCAGTGCCGATGAAGACGACTTTGGCGCTGGCGCCTGACTGCGCTTCAAACTCTTTCACCCAGTCGTCATCGGCATATCCCTGCCAGGCCATCACCCGCAGTTCCCTGGCCGCAAGGGCGCTGGTGGCGCGCAGGATGGCAGGCGCCGCCAGCGCCATCGCCAATGCCGTTCTCCGGTTCACTCTCATCGAAATTCCTCCCATGACTTGTTTAAACCCATCCGCCATCAACGATGTAGTTCTGCGATGTGCACATGCGGCTGTCTTCGGCGGCCAGGAACAGCACCATGCGCGCGATATCAGGGGGGTAGAGTTTTCCGGTCAAACATTGCCGGTCAGCGATCTGATGCTCCCCTGCTTCATTCAACCACAACTTCACCTGCCGATCCGTCATCACCCAGCCGGGGAGAACACAATTCACCCTGATGTTCTCCGGCCCCAATTCACGCGCCAACGCGCGCGTCAGTCCGCCAATCGCGGCTTTCGCCGTCACATAGGCCGGACAATCGGGGTCGCCCACCAGCCATGTGATGGAGCCAAAATTGATGATTGAGCCGCCGCCTGCGTCACGCATGTGCGGGCGCGCGGCCTGGGCTGCGAAAAACTGGTGCCGCAGATTCACCTGCATGCGGTTGTCCCAGTATTCCACCGTAACACTCTCAGTGCTGTGGCGGTCATCATTGCCGGCGTTGTTGACCAGCACCCGGAGCGGGCCATTGCGCGCACAGGCTTCAGCGACAGCGCTGCGCAGCGCCCCGATGTCGCGGACATCGCAGTGAATGAAATGCGGCGCTTCATCCAGCCTGTCGACCACGGATTTGGACGCTTCTTCGGCAATGTCGGCAAAACAGACCTTGGCACCCTGCTGGCAGAAATGTTCCACCAGGCATTCGCCGATGCCGCTGCCGCCCCCGGTGATGAAGACGCTGCGGCCTTCGAGGCTCGGAAACATCGCTGGTTTTTCGATGAGGCCGTTCATGGAGAACATGTTGAAACCGGCTCCGGGCGGAGTCAATAGGGCTGAGGCACGCTGCGGCATCCGCCCGCAGGATGCGGCTTTTCAGGGGCTATGCCCCGTCTTGCCCGCAGCCTTGGCGCGCTCAATGCCCTCAACGATCATGCGTTCCGCTTCCGCCGCATTGCCCCATGATGCCATCGCCATCCGTGCCGCGCATTCGCGCCACGCAAACGCGGACCAGCGAGAAAAGGGGTTTAGTGAGTTTTTATCGTAACCCATTTGAACCAAATAGCCCTCCACGTGTTATATGTCCTTGAATGCAAAACACGGGAGGACTTCAGCATGACATTGCTTCCACGCAAAGCACTGGTGGTCGTGGCCGACGGCGGCCGGGCGATCCTCTATCGCAACGAGGGGTCGGACGGCGAAATCGCGCTGCGCGAGGAAAAGCGCCTGTCGCCGCAGCATCTGAAGGACGATGGGCCCTCTGGGTCGCGGCCGGAAAGCCAGACGCCACGCCAGACCGACGAGGCGACCTTCGCCAAGCAGCTTGCCCATGCACTGTTCCAGATGAAGGAGCGCGGCGATTTCGAGGATTGGCTCCTCATCGCCGATCCGCAGACGCTGGGCCAGCTGCGCGGCCTCCTGCACAAAACTCTCACCGCCTCCCTGCTGCGCAGCCTTGCCAAGGACCTCACCCATCACACCGCCCGCGAAGTGGAAACCGCGCTGGCCGCTTAACCCATGTTTGACACTCGTATAAAAATATCGAGTATTTTCAGTTTGTTACGACGAAACAAAAGTCGGAGTGGCACTACATTCTGGTCAAACGT
>JANOTU010000428.1:0-4586 GCA_031416515.1 Hyphomicrobiales bacterium | reverse complement strand
CCCTTCAGCAGTTGTTCTGGCAGAACCGCCCCCTCATCCGTCTCGCGCAAGGAAGAGGCGCGAGCCACCTTCCCCCACGAGGGGGGAAGGAAGAAATGGCGCATGTTGGTCATCTTGCCCTCCTGAGTTTTGGAAACTGCGGCGCGCTTTGTTCCGATTGATCGGAGGCTTTCTCAACACGCACACGGAGATCATACCATGCGGCCTGGCCGGTGATCGGATCGCTGTTGGAATAGCGGTAGCCGCCTTCGCGTTCGGGGAGGAGTTCGGAAATGAGATGATTGAGCAGGAAGCCTTTCTTGGATTCCGGCGCATCAGCCGCAAGGCCCCAGGTGCCGGAGCGTTTGCCGATGGCATTCCAGGTCCAGACAGTTTCGGGGTTGACGCCGTCCATGAGTTTCACCTGGCCTTTGATGCGGCCATGGTTGGAAATGACATTCACCCAATCGCCATCGACAATGCCGAGTTTGGCGGCGCGTTCGCGGGCCATGTAGAGCCAGTTGCGGCCCAGGATTTGCCGCAGCCAGGCGTTTTGCGAGCCCCAGGAATGATACATGGCCATGGGGCGTTGGGTGACGGCGTGCATGGGGAAATCGGTCTCGCTCACCATCTCGCCTTCAAAGGGCGGATACCAGAAGGGAATGGGATCGAAATGGGTGGCGATGCGTTGACGATGCTCCGCAGGCGGAATAACTTTGCCATGGCCTTGCGCGGCCAGGCGGAATTTTTGCAAAGGTTCGGAATAAAGCTGATGGATGATCGGATCAGGCTTGCCGATGAAGCCGAAGAAAGTGGCCCAGTCGAGATAGGCCCAGTTCACATGGCGGAAATATTTCATCGTGTCGGGAAGTTCGTAAAACCAGTGGCAGCCATTGGCGATATACTGCTTGAGCTGATCGGGATTGGGCGTGCCCCGGCCCTGGGATTTGCCATTGGGGCCGCGAAAGCCCGCCAGGGGCCCAAGGCCGGGGGCGCGCTCGTGATTGACGATGTAGTCAGGGTATCCGCCGGGATAGCGCGGGGTGCCGTCATTCCGCGTCATGCCGGGAAGGCCGAGCCTTGCTCCCAAATCAAGCAGCACCGTCTGAAACGCCCGCACATCGCGGTCCGGCTCCACCACGGGCTGGCGGATAGAATCAGCGGGGCCATCGGCTTCGGAAATCGGCCGATCGAGCATGGAAATACAGTCCCAACGCTCCAGATAGGTGGTGTCGGGCAGAATGAGATCGGCATATTGCACCATCTCGGAATTATAGGCGTCTGAGTAGATGATCTTCGGGATCACATAGTCGCCCAAGTCATCTTTCAGGGTCAGATATTTGAGCGTGTCCGGCACATTCATGGCCGAGTTCCAGCTCATATTGGCCATGTACATGAAGAGGACATCAATGCCGTAAGGATCTTTTTTCGCCGCATTGGTGATGACCATGTGCATCATGCCGTGGGCGGCCAGGGGCGCGTCCCAGGAAAACGCCTTGTCGAGGCGCTGCGGTGTGCCTTGCGCGTCAATCAACAGGTCTTCGGGCGAGGTTACAAAACCCAGTGGTGGTCCCGGCAGCGGTGTGTTGGGCTTCACCTGGCCGGGCTTGCCCGCAGGCTTTACACCGGGTGGGATTGGTTTGGGAAACGGGGCCTTGTAGCGAAAGCCGCCGGGCACATCGATGGTGCCCAAAATGATCTGCAAGAGATGGATGGCGCGGCAGGTCTGGAAGCCATTGGCATGGGCTGAAATCCCACGCATGGCGTGCATGGAAACCGGGCGGCCGATCATCTTGTCGTGATGGCGGCCTGCATAATCCGTCCACGGAACATCAAGCTCGATCTGCTCTTCAAAAGCCACCCGCGCCAGTTCAGCGGCGATGCGCTTGATTGTGCTGGCGGGCACCCCGCAGCGCGTCCCCACAGCATCCGGCGACCACTCGTCGCCCAGATAGCGCTCAGCGATCAGTTGAAAACTTGTGACTACGCGTCGGCCATCCGGCATCTTGAAGCGCCCCATGAGCCGTGGTTCGGGATCGGGCGAGAGGGCTGGCATGGGTGTGCCCGAATGCCCGTCCCAAACCAATGCTGAACCCTGCTCATTGCGCGCGAACAATCCGTGGTCGGCGCCGCCCTCATTCTCCATCACCAGCCAGGGCGCGTTGGTGTAGCGCAGGAGGTATTCGCCATCGATCTTCTGGGCCGACAGCAACTCATGCACCAGAGCGCCCACAAACAAGCCATCCGTACCCGGACGAATGCCGATCCACTCATCGGCGATGGCTGAATAGCCGGTGCGGATGGGATTGAGCGAGACGATCTTGGCCCCGCGCTCCTTGAGCTTGCCCAGTCCCGCCTTGATGGGATTGGAGGCATGGTCCTCGGCCACGCCAAACAGCAGGAAATATTTGGTGTATTTCCAGTCGGGCTCGCCAAATTCCCAGAACGAACCGCCAAAGGTGTAGAGCCCGGCCGCCGCCATGTTCACCGAACAGAACCCGCCATGGGCGGCGTAGTTCGGTGTGCCAAACTGTGTGGCCCACCAGCCGGTCAGTCCCTGGCTCTGGTCGCGCCCGGTGAAAAACGCCAGTTTCTTCGGGTCTTTGTTGCGCGTCTCGGAAAGCCACATGGTGGCCATGCGCAGCGCCTCTTCCCATTCGATCTCGCGGAATTCGCCCGACCCCCGCTCGCCCACCCGCACCATCGGCCTGGAAAGCCGTGCGGGCGAATAATGCTGCATGATGCCGGATGCGCCCTTGCCGCAGATCACACCCTTGTTGACGGGATGATCGCGGTTGCCATCGATATATTTGACCGTGCCGTCTTTGAGATAAACTTTGATCCCGCAGCGACACGCGCACATATAGCATGTGGTGGTCTTGATCTCGTCCCAGGTCTTGGGAGATGTGTCGAGAACGGGTTCGGCCATGTGGACCTTTCTAAGTAGATGCGTTGGCCCTATCATAGGTCCAGAACGCTAAATCACAAGGACCGCAGCTTGCGCGACTGGCTCGTACATATCAAGCGGACTGAGCCAAGAACATCGGCGTTTCGCGCAATACCGTGGTGCTGGCCCCGAGACGATTGCGACGCTATGATTGAAATTCTGCTTCCATGCCCGCGCTTTCTCCACCTCGCTCCGTCATACCGGCAAAAGCCGGTACCCCCTCAAGGAATGGAAGCGCGGCTGGAAGATCGTGCTCCTGGAAAAAATGAATCCAACATGGCGGGATCTCTTTGAAGACACCTGTGGGCCATACATCACCGGAATGAAAACAGATTGATCTTATCCTTGGCACTGAAATCAAATGGAACCCGCTCCGGGGGTACCGGCTTTCGCCGGTATGACGGAGCAAGGTGGGTCAAGGGCGCCTCATCTGATCGAAAAAACTCCGTCATACCGGCGAAAGCCGGTACCCCCTGATTCGGTGCAGAGATCATGAAAGAAGAGAAAGTTCCCGCCGATTACATCCTCGATCAAGGAATGGATGCGCGGCTGGAAGATCGTGCTTCTGGAAAAAATGAATCCAACATGGCGCGATCACTTCGAGGAAACCTGCGGGCCATACATCACCGGAATGAAAACAGATTGATCCTATCCTCAGCACTGAAATCAAATGGAACCCGCTCCGGGGGTACCGGCTTTCGCCGGTATGACGGAGCTGGTGGTGTGGTAATATTCATTTGACCAAACCCCATCGTGACAACCGGCTCAAAGCCATCCTTTGCGTGCTCTCTGGCGTCGGCCTTGCTTCGGGGCAGGACGCGATTGTCAAGGTTATGTCCTCGGGCTATCCCGCTTATGAAACCCTGATGTTTCGCTGCGTGGGATCGGTGCCTGTCCTGGTCGCCCTGCTCTGGTATCAGGGGGCTTTGGGGAAGCTCATGACTCCGCACTGGCGGCGTGTGGTGCTTCGCGGCGTCATTCTTGGGTTGGCGTATTTGTGTTTTGTGCTGGCTATCGCCGCCATGCCGATTGCTGATGCGGTGGCGATTTATTTCACCATGCCATTTTTTGTGGCGGGGCTGGCGGGCCCCATGCTGGGCGAGCATGTGCGCATTCACCGCTGGCTGGCGATCATCGCAGGCTTTGTCGGCGTCATCATCATGGTGAGGCCCGGCGCCACAGTGTTTGAGCCAGCGTCAATTTTCGCGCTGCTCTCCGCACTTGGCTATGCCACGGGCCAGATGATCAGCCGCCCGATTTCACACCTTGTCCAGCCCGTCATCATCGCCACCTGGCAGAACGGGATTTACTTCATCATTGGCCTTGGCCTCGCCATCCTGTTCAATTTCGGCATTGTCGGCGACTACAGCCATCCCAGCCTCGTGTTCCTGTCGCGCTCCTTTGTCATGCCAAGCGTGATCGATGCCGCCATCCTGCTGGCCCACGGCGTGCTCGCCGGCAGCGCCATGATGTTTTACGTCAACGCCTATAAATACGGCGAGGCCAATTTCGTGGCTCCTTTTGAATATTCAGCGATGATCTGGGCCGTGCTCTACGGCCTCACTTTGTTCGGGCATTTCCCCGGCATCCACACATTGACGGGTGCCGCCATCGTGATTGCCGCCGGAATCATGATGATCTGGCGCGACCGCATATTGGA
>JANOTU010000427.1:0-5359 GCA_031416515.1 Hyphomicrobiales bacterium | reverse complement strand
GCGCTGCCGTGGGCTCATCCATGATGATCACCTTGGAGCCGAAAGCCGCCGCGCGCGCCACCGCAACACCCTGGCGCTGGCCGCCAGACAGGGTTTCAACAGTCTGCTTGATGTTCTGGATGGTCATGAGGCCCAATTCCGAAAGCTTGGCGCGGGCGCGCTTTTCCATATCGGCCCGGTCGAGCATTCGGAACCATGAGCCCAGCACACCGGGCTTTCGTATTTCACGGCCGAGGAACATGTTGTCGGCGATGGACAGGGCAGGAGAGAGGGCGAGGTTTTGATAGACTGTTTCAATGCCTGCCGCACGGGCATCCATGGGCGTTTTGAAATGCAGCACCTTGCCTTCGAGCCTGATCTCGCCCTCGTCTGGCTGAACCGCGCCGCAGATGGCCTTGATCAGGGTTGATTTGCCAGCGCCATTGTCGCCGATGACGCCGAGAACTTCGCCCGCATAAAGATCGAAATCGGCATGATCAAGGGCGGTGACGCGGCCATAGCGCTTGACCAGGCCGCGGGTGGTGAGGATGGGTTCACGTGCCATTAGCCTGCAACCTTTCTGATCCATTGATCAACCGCGACAGCGCCGATGATCAGGACACCAATGAGAAGATAGGTCCACTGCGCGTCAGCGCCGTAGAGACGCAGGCCCAGCGAGAACACGCCGACGATGAGGGCGCCGAAAATCATGCCGAGGATTGAGCCACGCCCGCCAAACAGCGAAATACCGCCGATCACCACGGCGGTGATCGATTCGATATTGGCGAATTCGCCCGAGGTTGGCGACACCGAGCCGATGCGGCCGATCAGCACCCAGCCCGCAAACCCGCAGATCAAGCCGGACAAGGTGTAGACCGTGATCAACATGCGCTTGACCGGCACGCCCGCGAGATCGGCGGCATCAGGATCATCGCCCACGGCATAGAGCCGCCTTCCCCAGGCGGTGTAATTGAGCACGTACCAGAGCGCCAACACCAGCAGCACCATGAAGATGACGCCAAGGGTGAGCACCGCGCCGCCAAATTTGAGCTGATAGCCGAAGAGCTGCAGGAGCGGCGCCTCCGCTTCGATGTCCTGCCCGCGAATGGTCTCGTTGCGCGAATAGATGTATTTCGTGGCGTTATAGACCTGCCATGTGCCGAGGGTGACGATGAAGGGCGGCAACCGCATCACCGCCACCAGCCAGCCATTGATGAAGCCGCACAGTGTGCCGATGCCGAGACCGCAGAGGATCGAGATCGGCACGGGAATGCCGTAACGAAAGGCGAATTGCCCCATCACCACAGATGACAGGACCATGATCGCCCCGACCGACAGATCAATGCCTGCGGTGAGAATGACCAGCGTCTGGGCAGCGCCGACAATGCCAACGATGGCGACTTGCTGAATGATCAGGGTGAGCGAAAAGGCGTTGAAGAATTTTCCGCCAACCAGAACGCCGAAAATGGCGACCGAGAGGATGAGCACAATAAGCGGCACCGCCGCCTGATTTGAATGCAGAAAATGCTGGGCCTTCTCCAGCGGCGACCGGTCATGGCCAAAGGCGACAACAGCAGTTTCGCTCTGATCAAGCACCTTCTCAAATTCCTGCTTCGCGGCCATCCCCTGCTCCCTTGCTGCTTATGAAAAAGGGCGGCCACGCGGGCCGCCCTTCCCTTGTTTCAGTGATCATTCACCGAAATCAATTTGAGATCAACCCCAGCACTTGGCCAGGCCTTCCTTGGTGTTGATGGACGGCACTCCCTCAACCGGATTGTCGGTGATCAGGGCAACGCCAGTATCGAAGAAGTTCTTGCCTTCGGTCACACCGGGCTTCTCGCCGGTATCAGCGAACTTCTTGATGGCTTCAACGCCCATCGCGGCCATCAGCAGCGGATATTGCTGCGAGGTGCCGCCGATGATGCCTGCGGCCACATCCTTCACACCCGGGCAGCCGCCGTCGACTGACATGATGAGAACCTGCTTTTCCTTGCCGACGGCCTTGAGGGCCTCATAGGCGCCGGCAGCGGCGGGCTCGTTGATGGTGTGGATGACGTTGATGTCCGGATTGATCTGGAGAAGATTCTCCATGGCCTTGCGGCCGCCTTCCGGATTGCCGTTGGTGTAGTCATGGCCAACAATGCGCTTGTCGTCTTCATCGCCGATCACGTTGGGATCCTTGATGTCGATGCCGAAGCCTTTCATGAAACCCTGGTCGCGAAGAACGTCGACGGTCACCTGCTTGCTGTTGATGTCGAGGAAGCCAATCTTGGCGTCCTTGGCGGCATCGCCAAGCTTGGCCTTGGCATAGGAGCCGATCAGGAAGCCAGCCTGGAAATTGTCGGTGGCCATGGTCTGGTCAGCGGCGTCGATGGGATCAAGGGGGGTATCGAGGGCGATGACGAGAATGCCAGCGTCGCGGGCCTTCTTGATCGTGGGCACAATCGCCTTGGTGTCTGAGGGCGTGATCAGAATGCCCTTGGCGCCGTCGGCGATGCAGGTTTCAATGGCGGCGACCTGGCCTTCATTGTCGCCGTCGTCCTTGCCGGCATAGGCCTTGAGGTCAATGCCGAGTTCGGCGGCCTTGGCGGAAGCGCCTTCCTTCATCTTGACGAAGAAGGGGTTGGTGTCGGTCTTGGTGATGAGGCAAGCGCCCACACCAGCGGCCTGAGCGGCACCGACGAAGCCAAACATGGCGACGCCGAAAATTGCGGTTTTCAGAATGGACTTCACGAGGATCCTCCCATGGATTACGGATGATATTTGACAGTTATCGAAAGGGTGCAAAGCCAGAATGTGCCTGTCCCGCACTCTTTTTCATATCAGCGCATAATCAGCGGCGAGTCAATACATAATATAAATTGATTTATCCGCCGATTGGGGTATAGCGAAGGGGAAGATTTCCAGTCAGAGAAAATGTGGCAGGAATGAGCAAATTGTGAACACTGAACGGTCAAACAACGGCTCGCGGGGCACATCGCAGTCCGGCATCAGACACTATAACCAGCGGCTGGCGCTGTCGCTGATCCGCAAGGCTGGCAGCCTGCCCAAGGCAGAGATTGCGCGATTGACCGGGCTTTCGGCGCAAACCGCCTCGGTGATTGTTCGCCACCTGGAGCGCGACGGCCTGGTGGTTGCAGGCAGCCCCCAGCGCGGCAAGGTTGGCCAGCCACTGATTCCCTTCTCGCTTGATCCAGAAGGCGCATTCTCGATTGGCCTCAAGGTGGGCCGCCGCTCCGGCAGCCTGATGCTGCTTGATCTCACCGGCGCGGTGCGCAAGTCCATTCACCAAGCCTATCAGTTCCCCACGCCGCAGGAGGTAGTGAACTTCATCAGCACGGGGGTGGCCGCGCTGATTGCGGATTTGTCGCCAGCGCAGAGACAGAAGATTTCCGGCCTAGGCGTTGCAGCCCCCTTCGAATTGTGGAACTGGGAACAAGAAACAGGAGCTCCACATGCTGTGCTTGAGGCCTGGCGCTCCTTTGATCTCGCCGCCGAGACCCGCCGCCTTTTCGAATGGCCGGTGCATTTCTGCAATGACGCAACAGCGGCCTGCGCCGCCGAACTGCTGCTCGGCAAAGGCCAGAATCTGCGCGACTACGGCTATTTCTATGTGGGCTATTTTGTCGGCGGCGGCATCGTTATCGATGGCAGCCTCTATCAGGGCCGCACCGGAAATGCCGGGGCCTTCGGGTCATTTCCAATCGGCAACCGGCAATTGATCTACACGGCCTCTCTGCATGCGCTGGAACAGGACCTGATCCGCCAGGGCGTCGATTCAAGTGTTCTGTGGAACGCCGCTGGAGACTGGGGCAATGTGGGTGAAGCGCTTGATCGCTGGGTCGAGACGGCGGCTGCCGATCTCGCCCAGGCTTGCGTGGGTGCTGCTTGTGTCATCGAGCCTGCCGCCATTGTCATTGATGGGGCCATGCCCCCGCATGTCCGCGCCAAGCTTGTGGCACGTGTTACGGCGAAGCTGGTGACCGCGAACCTGCAGGGTGTGACACCCTTCACCGTAGTCGAAGGCAGCATTGGGGTTGATGCCCGCGCCATGGGGGCCGCTTGCCTGCCGCTGTTTGCCAATTTTATCACCGACCGCGATATGATCTTCAAGGAAAGCGATTGATGCTCAAGAATATCAACCCCCTGCTCAGCCCTGATCTCCTGCGCTGCTTGCGCGCCATGGGCCACGGCGACGAGATTGCCATCGTCGACGGCAATTACCCCGCCGAAACCGACGCCAAACGCCTGATCCGCATGGACGGCCACGACGCGCCTGCCATCCTCGACGCAATCCTCTCGGTGATGCCCGTGGACGACATGGTGAAAGACGCTGTCTGGCGACCAGCCGCAGGCGGCGAGCCTGCCCGCATGGAACCGGTATTCGCCGACTTCACCACCGTGCTCCTCAGCCACGAGCCCAAACAAAGGATCGTGCCGCTGGTGGGCGCTGATTTCTACAACAAGGTAAAAGCCTGCTACGCCATCGTGGCATCAGGCGAACGTCGGCTCTACGGCAACATCGTCATCAAGAAGGGCGTGATTTATCCATCGTGATCGCAGGAAGGGCCCTCATGCGATCACTTCAAGCCCCTTGCTCTTGATGATGCTGAGCAATTTGAGCGACGGCCCGCTGGGGCGCTTGACGCCGCGCTCCCAGTCGCTCACCAGCTTGGTGCCGACATTGAGATGTTGGGCCAGCACCGCCTGGCTGACACCTTCGCGCTGACGGAGCGACTGTATGTCTTCGCCCGACATGGGTTCAACGTGGGTCAGGCACAGGGCATCAAAATCACGCATGGTCTTCTTGTCGAATGCGCCGACGCGGGCAAGGCCCACCGCAGTCCTGTGCAATGCGCCAAGTCTCGGATTGCGGAATTTAATTTGACTGGGCTTTGTCATGACAAATGACCTCCTCTATTTCCTCAAGGGCGACCGCCTCTTGCATTTTCACTGCATCCAGCCCGAGAAACACCGCAGCCACCTTGCGCCAGAACACCAACTCGCTCTCGCCAATGTTGCCACGCTCGCTTTTTGCAAAACCGTATACAAACACAGCGCGCGCCGCGGCCCGGTAGACGATCAAGGTGCGGAAGCCGCCCGAGCGGCCTTGCCCAAGCCGCGCCACGCGTTGTTTGACCAAGCCGCTGCCAAGTTCGGCGTCAATCAGACCACGCTCAAGCCGCGATACGGCTTCACAAAGTGCCGCGTCAGCAATGCGCTCGCGCTTCGCAAAGCGGGCAAACTCCCTCGTTTTGCAAACCCGCAAAGCTGCAACTCCTGCTCGAATATCTATCACACCCAGTGGGGTAATTCAAGTGGCCCACAGGGCTACTCTGAAAACAGTCTCAAGCACTTCAAGCCGCATCATTTCAGATAA
>JANOTU010000426.1:0-2983 GCA_031416515.1 Hyphomicrobiales bacterium | reverse complement strand
GCTGATATTCCTGGGCGATGTTGTGGGCAAATCGGGCCGTGAGGCGGTGTACCACGAATTGCCGCTCTTGCGCGAGCGCTACAAGCCAGACCTTGTGGTGGTGAATGGCGAGAATGCCGCCCACGGCTTTGGCATTTCTGAAGACATTTATCTCAAGCTTCTGGCCGTGGGGGCTGATGTCGTGACGCTCGGCAATCACGCCTTTGACCAGCGCGAGGCGCTGGTGTTCATCGAGCGCCACCCCAATCTGCTGCGCCCGGTGAATTGGCCAGCGGGCTGTCCCGGTCGCGGCGCTGCCTTGGTTGATACGGCTTCCGGGCGGCGCGCGCTGGTGATCAATGCCATGGGCCGGGTGATGATCGAACCCATGCTCGATGACCCCTTCCCGGTAATCAAACGCGAGCTGGACCTCTGCCGCCTTGGGTCCGATTGCGACGCTATCCTCATTGATTTTCACGCCGAAGTCTCATCAGAAAAAATGGCCATGGGTCATTTTGTTGATGGTCAGGCGAGTCTGATTGTCGGCACCCACACCCATACCCCCACAGCCGATCACCACATCCTCGCCGGCGGCACGGCTTACATGACGGACGCTGGCATGTGCGGCGATTATGATTCGGTGATCGGTATGGACAAGGCCGAGCCCTTGCAGCGGTTTTTACGAAAATTACCGGTTGAGAGATTCAAGCCCGCCGAAGGTGTCGCCACTGTCTGCGGCGTGGCGGTTGAAACTGACGACAAGACCGGGCTGGCGACAAAAATAGCGCCAATCCGGGTCGGCGGGTGGCTCTCGGAGAGCGCTGTGCCGTTTTGGTGAATGCAATGAAAATACCAGATGACGCACAGCCCAAGCCTCGCTAGGATTGCTCTGGAGAGCACACCATGCCGGAGATCCGGCGCATCAGGAGGACGACTATCTATGAAGAAACTTTCAATTCTGTTCAGCGCGGCATTGCTGGCGGGCACGGCATTCGCGGCAACCGCCAGGGCCGGCGACGAACTCACCGTTGTGTCCTGGGGCGGGGCTTATTCCGCCGCCCAGCGCAAGGCGATCATTGAGCCTTACAATGCTGCGGGCAACAAGGTGACCGAAGCCGAATACAATGGCGAAGTCGCCAAGATCAAGGCCATGGTCGAAGCCAATGCCATTACCTGGGACGTGATCAGTGTGGACATGCCCACCGGGGTTCAGGGCTGTGCTGAAGGCGCTCTTGAAGTGATCGATTGGGCCAAGCTTGGTTATGACCGGGCCAAGTTCATCGGCGGCGACGTTCTCGATTGCGGTGTGCCGACCGATATCTACGCAACGATATTTGCTTATGACACGGCGAAGTTCAATCCCGGCCCCACAACCATCAACGACTATTTTGATGTGGCCAAGTTCCCCGGCAAGCGCGGCATGTACAAGAACCCAACCTCCAATCTGGAATGGGCCCTGATCGCTGATGGCGTGACCAAGGAAGACGTCTACAAGGTGCTTGGAACACCGGAGGGCGTTGACCGCGCATTCAAGAAGCTTGACACCATCAAGGCCGAATTGGTGTTCTGGGAATCGGGCGCCCAGGCGCCGCAGCTTCTGGCTGATGGCCAGGTGGTCATGACCACCGCCTGGAACGGCCGCATCCAGACTGCCATCGACAATGACAAGAAGCCCTTCAAGATCGTCTGGGATCATCAGCAGCTCGATTTCGACCTGTGGTCGATCACCAAGGGAACGCCGAAGCTTGAGGAAGCTTACCGCTTCCTGAAATATGCAGCAGGTGCGGAGCCACAGGCACTACAGGCCAAATACATCGCCTATGGCCCCGCCAACATGGATTCGATTCCATTTGTTGAAGCCGACGTGTTGCCCAAGCTTCCAACAGCGCCCGACAACATGAAGACAGCTTTTGAAGTCAACTCAGAATTCTGGGCGGACAATGGCGACCAGTTGAAAGAGCGCTTCAACGCCTGGCTGGCGAAGTAATCAAGTGACAAAGGGCGGGGGTTGTTCCCCGCCCGTATTTTTTGGGGCAAGTGGAATGGCCGCTTCCGATCCGCCGCCGCCTGACGGCGTTGTCCGCACGGCAGATGGCACACCGCTGAAATTGAAGCTGCGACAAACCTTGCGGCGCGAGCAGTTGAAGGCCGTCGGCCTCATAGCGCCCCTCTTCCTTTTCATCCTGATCTCGTTTCTGCTGCCCATAGGCGCCGTGCTCACCAACGCCTTCTATGATCCCGATATCGCCGAGAACATGCCTGCCACCGTAGTGGCGCTGCGGGGTTGGGATGGCCTCGATGTGCCAGATGAAGCAGCCTTCGCCGCCCTGGCTGCGGATTTCAAGGCAGCCCATGTCGCCCGGAAATCAGCGCTTATCGGCAAGCGGCTCAATTATGAAGTCTTCGCGCTCAAATCAAAAGTCACCGTCACTGCGCGAAAGCTTGACAAAATTTCGGAAGGACCGTGGAAAGAGGCGGTGATCGGCATTGATCCGGTCTGGGGCAATGTGGAGACATGGGCAGCGATCAAACGAGCTTCGGCCAGCTTCACGCCGTTCTATCTGCTCAATGTTCTGGACATGAAACTGGGGACGGATGGCGCGTTGCAGCGTGTCAGCGATGACCGCGCCATCTATCTGCAAATTCTCACCCGCACGCTGGGCATCAGCCTGCTCGTAACACTGCTGACACTCTTGCTTGGATATCCCGTGGCCTTCATGCTGGCCACACTGCCGCAGCGCACCGCGAGTCTGCTGATGATCATGGTGCTCCTGCCATTCTGGACCTCGATTCTGGTGCGCACCACGGCCTGGTCCATCTTGCTTCAAGACGGCGGTGTGGTGACGGATTTCATGGGAGTCAGTGGTGTGACGTGGCTGCTCAACGCAACAGGATTGATGGAGGGTGAGCCGCAACTTTACAAGACCCGCATCGCCACGGTGCTGGCGATGACCCACATTCAATTGCCCTTCACGCTGCTTCCCATCTATTCGGTGATGAAAAC
>JANOTU010000425.1:0-11910 GCA_031416515.1 Hyphomicrobiales bacterium | reverse complement strand
TCATCGCCGCCAACCTGCCGAACTCACCCGGACCGCATACGGTGCATGTGGAAACACGCCTTGTTCTTGCAGGGATGTGAGTGCCTGATGATTACGAACGCGAAGTCGAAAAGCCGCCGCACGGCGAATGAAGTCCTGAAGCAAGCCGGATTGTCAAAAGCATTTTGACCGTGTCCTGTCCTCCCAATCATTTTACGGCTTGCCTTTCCCGCAACGCGGTGGCTTTCCGGCAGGCAAAATGTTATCGGTCTCCAGATATGGGAGCAAGCGAAATGGCCCACCGATTTATGGTTGATTTTGACGAAGACGCACAAGTCTGGTTTGTCCGCGACAGCTCGTTGCCGGGCCTGCGCACCGAAGCCCTGTCGCTGGATGCGCTCGTGGCCAAGCTCAAGGTCATGGTCCCCGATCTGCTCGCCGCCATCGCCGAGACGGGTGGCGCTGCGGAACCGGGCGAGGACATCCCCATCGAAGTGATCCTCCACACCAACACACGGGCGCTGCGTCCGGCTGCATGACAGATTTCTGTCCAGGCTTGAGAAAGCTGCTCAAGGCAGCAGGTTGTTATTGGCTGCGGCCCGGCAAGGGCGATCACGAAATTTGGTTCTCCCCGATCACCAACCGCCCCTTCACGGTTGATTCAAACATAAAGTCGCGGCACACCGCCAACGGCATTCTGAAAGTCGCTGGGCTCAAAAAGGCATTCTGAGCCTGTCTCTCCCGAAAGCCATTTGTTAATTCCTCCCCCGTCCTCGTCCTGAGGTGCGAGCCCTTGCGAGCCTCGAAGGATGGCAACAAGTCCAAAGCCAATCGCCCTTCGAGGCTCGCTGAAGAGCGCGAGCGCCTCAGGGTGAGGAGTTCGGGATATCCTCTCTTCGAGACGTACAGCAAAATTGACAACTCCCCCGCGAGGTATAAGACAACCTGGCTAATTCAAACTCAGGAGGCACACATGCAATTTCGGATTTCTCGGCGGTTGATACTGGCGTCAGTTCTGGCGCTTTCTTTTGTTGGCACAGCCCAGGCAGATGAACTCGATGACATTGTGAAAGCAGGCGTAATCAAGGTCGGCATCTTTGAGGATTTTCCGCCGTTTTCCTCAGCGGGAACAGACATGAAATCGCAAGGCTATGACATTGATGTGATCAATGCGCTGGCCAAGGCGCTTGGCGTGACGCCGGAACTCGTTGGCATCACCGGCCAGAACCGCATTCCATCGCTGACCGAGCACAAGCTCAATCTTTTGGTCAGTGTCGGCGTCAGCGATGAACGCAAGAAGGTGGTGGCTTTCACCGCGCCTTATGCGCCCTATTCGATTGATGTGATCGGCCCCAAATCGCTGATGGTGAAGGGCCCTGCCGATCTGGCGGGCAAATCCATCGCCGTCAATCGCGGTACGCTGGAGGATACCTCCGTCACCGAAGTCGCCCCCAAGGACGCCGACATTCAGCGCTTCAATGACTATAGCGGTGTGATCTCGGCCTTCCTCTCAGGCCAGGTGCAGTTGATGGTGGTGGGCAATGATGTGGGTGCTGCGGTTTACGCCAAGCAACCCGCCAGCGAGCCAGAATCCAAGTTCCAGCTTCTCAATTCCCCTTCCGCCATGGCCATCAACAAGGGTGAGGACCAACTCCTCGCCAAGCTCGACGAGGCGCTGGCCACTATGAAGAAGGACGGAACCCTCGACGCCATTTCGAAGAAGTGGCTGTTCATTCCGCTGCCGCCAGAACTCTAACGCGCCGGTGGGTTACCAACTCGATTTTGGAGCGTTGGTTCAATATCTAGGTTTTTTTCTGGAAGGAACGGCGGTCACGCTCGGCCTGACCGCCGTTGCTTCTTTCATCGGCATCTTTTTCGGCGTCTTGGGCGCTGCGGGCAGCCGCAGCGGGCACAAGTGGCTGAAGCGCGCCATTGCCGCATACGTGGAATTGATCCGCAATACGCCCTTCATCGTGCAGATGTTCTTCATCTTTTTTGGCCTCCCCAGCCTGGGTTTTCGCCTCACCGCAATGCAGGCCGCGGCCCTGGCCATGACCATCAATCTCACCGCTTACGCCATTGAAATTATCCGCGCGGGGCTTGACGGCGTGCCCAAGGGCCAGAGCGAGGCGGCGCGCTCCATGGGCCTGCGCCCGTTATTCGTCTTTGTGCTGATCATCCTGCCGCAGGGCCTGGCCAATGTCTATCCGGCGCTTGTCGGCCAGATCACCATCACCATGCTCGAATCCGCCGTGGTCTCGCAGATCGCCGTGGTTGATCTCACCCATGTCGCGGACTACATCCAGTCGAGGAATTTCCGCAGCTTCGAGACCTATTTGATCATTACACTGATCTATCTGGCGCTCGCCCTGCTGCTGCGCCGCGCCCTCGCCCGCGCTGGCACAAGGCTTTTCGCAGGCCGCGCGCGATGACTGATTTCACCCTTTGGGACATCGCTCGAAATCTGTTGCTGGCCGCGCGCTGGACAATTGCTCTCTCGGCAATCGCATTCATCGGCGGCGGTATCGTTGGCCTCATCCTGCTGGTCATCCGCATCGGCGGAGTGAAATTCGCCCGCACCCTGGTCATGCTCTACGTTGAACTGTTCCAGAGCACACCGCTGCTGATGCAGCTTTTCCTAGTCTATTTCGGTCTCCCCATGGCGGGCATTGATGTCTCGGCCTGGGCCGCCGCAGCGCTGTGCCTGACGCTTTATTCCAGCGCCTTCCTCACCGATATCTGGCGCGGGTCCGTGGAAGCGGTCCCCAAAGGCCAATGGGACGGCAGCGCCAGCTTAGGCTTGCACTATCTCACCCAGCTCCGCTTGGTCATTCTGCCGCAAGCCACCCGCATGGCCATTCCGCCCACCGTGGGCTTTCTCGTGCAACTCATCAAAAGCACAGCGCTCGCCTCCATCGTCGGCTACCATGAACTCACGCGAACCGCGCAAATCCTCACCAACGCCACCTTCCAGCCCTTTCTCATCTACGGCCTCGTGGCGCTGATCTATTTCGCTATCTGCTATCCCCTGACGAGAGCATCGCGGGGACTGGAGAAAAAGCTGGCGACCGGCGGGCGCTGACCTGGTAACGGGTGTCCCTGCCGCGATGATCAATCCTGAAGCAATCAGTCCGGCCAGGCCAATCCATCCACATCGATCACAACGCTTCCGCGCTTGCGGCCTGTGTCGACATAACGGTGGGCTTCGGCGATGTCGTGCAGGGGGTAGGTGCGGTCGATGACGGGAGTGATCTGACCAGCCTCGATCAGGGTCTTGATCACGGCCAGATCTTCCTGGGCGGGGGAGGGCACGCCGAAGATCACGCGCTTGCCGCGCCGCAGGGCGGTTGCCAGCGTCTGGGCGATTTCGCGAAGGCCCCCGTCCAGGAAAAGGTGGCGGCCATGCGGTTTCAGGGCGCGCTTGCAATGGGCGAATCTGGTGCGGCCCACGGTGTCGAAGATGATGTCGTAAGTTTCGCCGCCTGCCGTGAAATCGTGGCTGGCATAGTCAACGACCCTGTCGGCCCCCAGCGATTTCACCAAGGCCATGTTGGCCGCGCTGCACACGCCTGTGACAGTGGCGCCGAAATATTTGGCGAGCTGCACCGCGAAGACGCCGACATTGCCCGAAGCCCCATAGACCGCCACATGGTGCCCGCTTTTCACTTGCCCCAGATCGCGCAGGAACAGCAAAGCGGTGAGGGCGCCAAAAGGCACAGCCGCTGCCTCCGCATCGCTCAGCATGTCGGGCTTGGGCGCCATCACCGCGTCCTCCGGGACCACCGCGTATTCGGCATTGGCCCCGAACAGGTTCAGGCCGAACACCGGCTCGCCAACCTTGAAACGCGTTACTTTGGCGCCCGCCGCCATGACCCGCCCTGAAAACTCCATGCCAGGAATGGGATATCGCGGCCCGAACAGGCCCAGCCACAGGCGCAAAGGCAGCCAGAAAAGCCCGGAAACGCGAAAGCCCCGCATCCGCGCATCGCCTGACGTCACGGAAGATGCCCGAACCCAGACGAGCACTTCATTGTCCTTGGGGGTGGGCCGCGCCACGTCCGCGAGCTTGAGCACATCCGGGGGGCCGTAGCTGCTGTAGGTGGCGGCTTTCATGGTTTCATTGCTCCTGTTGGTCATGCGAGTTCACATACTCATGCTTTTTTCTGAAATCCATTGGCTGTTTTTGTAGTTGTGCTATGCATTTTCGCATGAATTGGCGGTCTGTCACGTTTGACTGGAACCGGGCGCGGGCCTTCCTCGTCACGGCGGAGGAAGGCTCGCTGTCAGCGGCGGCGCGGGCTTTGGGCATGACCCAGCCCACGCTGGGCCGACAGGTCGCGGCTCTCGAGCGGGAACTGGGTGTCACGCTGGTTGAGCGCACGGGGCGCGGCCTCGTCCTCACGCCAAGCGGGCTGGAGCTGGTTGATCAGGTGCGCGCCATGGGGGCGGCCGCAACCCGCGTGTCGCTGACCGCCTCCGGCCAGTCGCAGGTCATTGAAGGGTCTGTCTGCATCAGCGCCAGCGAGGCGGTGGCGGCGTTTCAACTGCCGCAGATTCTGCTCAAGCTCCGCGACCTGGCGCCTGGCATTGATGTTGAAGTTCTCGCCACCAACGCGGTCAGCGACCTCATGCGCCGCGAGGCCGATATCGCAGTCCGCCATTTCCGCTCCTCCCAGCCTGATTTGATTGCCAGGAAGCTGAAAGACATCGCCGCCTGGCTCTACGCGGCGCCGGCCTATCTGGACCGCATCGGCAGGCCCGCGACACCATGCGATCTCTCTCAGGCGACATTCATAGGCTTTGGCGGCTCAGACCGGATGATCACCGGCCTCAACGCGCTGGGCTTCAATCTCAGCAGTAAGAATTTCAGGCTGCTTTCGGAAAGCGAGCTGGTGCGCTGGGAATTGGTCAAGCAAGGGCTGGGCATCGGCGTCATCACCGAGGACATTGGCGGGGCAGAACCCCTTGTGGAAAAAGTCCTGCCCAGCATGGCCCCCATCATGATCCCCGTCTGGCTCACCACCCACCGCGAACTCCGCACCAGCAGGCGCATCCGCGTGGTCTATGATTTGCTGGCGGAAGAGCTGGGCCGGGATTGAGGCATCAAGCGCCGTTGATGGACTCGGCCACAATATCGGCGTCGGTTGTATTGGCGTGCACCGCTTCACGGATCAGTTGTTCGGTTGCCTTGGCGAAATGGTCATGCATTTCGCGGTGAAGGTCGGCGAACTGCCGCCACACAATCGCATCGAATGCGCTGCGGGGTGCCCGCACCATCAATGTGGTGCGGCGCTGGCGCGGATAGCGGTAGGGCTTGTAGCCGTAGCGCCGGCAAAGGGCGATGAACAAGTGAACCGACCAGCTGTCAGACAGGGTGAACTTCATCTCAATTTCAGGCTCGCGCTGCGCTGCCTCTGCCAGCTTGGCTTTCAGGCGCTCCGCCGCAGCCCCCGCAGCCAGCCGTTCCCCGGATGTTGAAGCCCCCACAAACAGCGCCTCAACCTTGCGCAGCTTCTCTCGCAACTGATTCTCAATGGACATGCCACTATCTGGCCCGCAGAGGCGGCGATGGTCAAGCGGGAATAATTGAAATAACTCCCTCCTGGCGCGGGTTAACCCCGCAACGCACGGTGACCGGCATCCGGCTGTGGCGCGGCCTCGCGGGCCAGCCGGTTCATCTGCACCAGCGCCTGGGCGAAGCTCAAGGTGGCGTGGTCCTTGTCGCCTGCGGCGATGGCCGCGCGGCCCTGTTCAAGGCGCTCTTGCGTATTTTGGCAAAGCGCTGCGAGGGCGGCGATATGGTCGAAAGCATCGCTTGTATTGCCCATGCCCGCCAGTGCCCGCAAGGCGGCGGCAGCCGCTGTTCCGGCCATGGTTTCTGCTGCGAAGGAAAATTCACCTGACATCCCTCAAGTTTGAACTGAATATTGTTAAGGCCGGGTTAATCTGTCTATAAGGCCGCCCATGGCTGGACATTCCCAATATAAAAACATCATGCACCGCAAAGGGCGGCAGGATAAAATCAAATCGAAGATTTTCTCCAAGCTGGCCCGCGAAATCACCGTGGCGGCAAAAGCGGGCATTCCTGATCCTGATGCCAATTCCAGGCTGAGATTGGCGATTACCAATGCCCGCGCCGAAAACATGCCCAAAGACAATATCGAGCGCGCCATCAAGAAAGCCCTCGGCGGCGATGACGCCAATTACGAGACCATCCGCTATGAGGGCTATGGGCCGGGCGGGGTCGCTGTGATCGCCGAAGCGCTCACCGACAACCGCAATCGCACTGCCGCCGTGGTGCGCTCGCTGTTTTTGAAATATGGCGGCAATCTGGGCGAGACCGGTTCTGTGGCCTTCATGTTCGCGCGCGGTGGCGAGATTGCCTATGGGCTGGAGAAGGGCAGCGCGGATGCCATTCTGGAGGCGGCCATTGATGCGGGGGCTGATGATGCGGTGTCAGACGAGAGCGGCCACCTGCTCACCTGCGCGTTTGAGAATATCGGCGAAGTGTCGTCTGCGCTTTCCAAGAAACTGGGAGAGGCGACCAGCATCAAGATTGTCTGGAAACCCAATATCACCACGCCGATTGACCAGGAAAAAGCCGAAAGCCTGATCAAGCTGGTGGACGCCTTGGAAGAAGACGACGATATTCAGACCGTCTTCTCCAATGCCGATATTTCCGACGAGGTCATGGCCAGCCTCAACGCAGCGTGATGGTGCGGATCATCGGCATCGATCCGGGCCTGCGCAACACCGGCTGGGGGGTGATTGAACAGGAAGGCTCAAGGCTCTCCTGGGTGGCCGATGGCAGTGTCCATTCTGATGCTGAAGCCGCGTTGCCAGAACGCCTCCTGCAAATTCACACGCAACTCATGGCGGTCTTGCGCGAATTCGCGCCCCAGGAAGCCGCAATCGAGGAAACCTTCGTCAACAAGGACGCGCGCGCCACATTGAAACTGGGCCAGGCCCGCGGCGTGGTGATGCTCGCACCCGCCATGCTCGGACTTCCCATCGCCGAATACGCGCCCAACGTCATCAAGAAAACCGTGGTGGGGGCAGGCCATGCCGAAAAAGATCAGGTCAAGCGCATGGTAAAACTGCTGCTGCCAAGAGCGGAGATGAAAACCGCCGACTCCACCGACGCCCTCGCCATCGCCATCTGCCACGCGCATCATCGCAGTCGGCGTTCTTGACTTGTTCACATGAATTGCTTAAGAAATACGGCAGAGGTATTATCATGAGACTCACGAGCAAAGGCCAGATGACAGTGCCAACGGATGTCCGCAAGGATCTGGGCGTGGGACCAGGCAGCAATCTTGGTCTGGAAAAAAACGAAAAGGGCGAGTTTGTACTCGTCAATCTTGATGCGCGTGGAGACGAAAGCCTGAGTGCAAAATTGGCGCGCAAACTTATGGAGTTTGGCGACCGCATGCGCCGGGAAGGAAAATTGAGCGGTCTTACGACGGACGAGATCATGGAAATGACACGTGGTCCATACAATGACGGCGAACCGGAAGGCCATGCGGGATTTGGCGAGGAGAGCGGAAACGCGGCGTTGCGCACGGAAACCGAGAGCGAGGCGCGCAGGGCAGCTCAGCACATGATCCAGCACATGCGTGAATTTGGCCGCACAGCCAAACGCATTCCGATGACGGACAAGGAGCTGATGGAGCTGACGCGCGGGCCGTTCAATGACCTCGATCCTCATTGATACCAACGTGTTTCTTGATGCTATTGAAGAACGGCCCCAATGGTTTTCTTGGGCCAGCGCCAAGGTGCTGAAGGCCAGGCTGAGCGGCGATGTCGTCATCAATCCCATTGTCTATGCTGAAGCGTCAACGCCCTATGAGGACGAGTCCGCATTTGCGAGATTCTTGGATGCGGCAGGCTTTGTGAAAGAGAATTCGCCCTTCGCCTGCGCCTTTCATGCGGCCAAGGCGCATCTCGAATACCGGAACCGCGATGGTGCCCGCACGACAACACTCCCGGATTTTTTCATCGGTGCCCATGCGGCCTTGAGGAACTACCGGCTATTGACGCGCGATACGGGCAGATACCGCAGCTATTTCCCCGCCCTCGACATCATCGCCCCGGACACCCATCCATGATCGGAAAACTCAAGGGTAGGATTGATTCTTGTGGTCCAGATTGGGTGATCATCGATGTGGGGGGGGTTGGCTATCATGTGTTTTGTTCCTCGAAAACGCTTGGTGCCCTGCCGCCGGTTGGCGAGTTTGGCGAAATCCATACCGAGATGCTGGTGAGCCAGGACATGATCCGGCTGGTGGGCTTTGCCGCGACCCTTGAGCGCGACTGGTTCCGGCTGCTGCAAACCGTGCAAGGGGTTGGCACCAAGGTGGCGCTAGCCATGCTCTCCACCCTTTCTGCTCCTGAACTTGCCAATGCCATAGCGCTGCAAGACAAGGCCATGATCGGCCGCGCCCCCGGCATCGGCAAGAAACTGGCCGAGCGCATTGTGCTGGAACTGAAAGACAAGGTACCGGCGTTTTCGACTGCCGATGCAACGCTTTTGAAATTGCAGGCAGAAATGGATGGCCCAAAGCCCACAGCCGCCCGCGATGCGGTCTCGGCCTTGGTCAATCTGGGCTACGGCCAGGTGCAAGCCGGTGCCGCAGTGGCGGCTGCGATGAAGAAGGGCGGAGATGATCAGCCTACGGAGAAATTGATCCGGATGGCGCTGCGGGAGTTGGCGACAGCATGAACACCCGCCTCATTGACCGGGACATAAAACCCGAAGACGCCATCGACACCCATCTTCGCCCCCAGACGCTTGACCAATTTGTCGGCCAGGCCAAGGCCAAGCAGAATCTGCGGGTGTTTATCAAGGCCGCGAAAGGGCGGGGCGAGGCGCTGGATCATGTGTTGTTTGCGGGGCCGCCGGGCCTTGGCAAGACGACATTGGCGCAGATCATGGCGCGGGAATTGGGCGTTAATTTCCGGGCGACGTCGGGGCCGGTGATTGTCAAGGCGGGAGATCTCGCGGCATTGCTCACCAATCTGGAAGACCGCGATGTTTTGTTCATTGATGAAATCCACCGCTTGAGTCCCGCAGTTGAGGAAATTCTCTATCCGGCGATGGAGGATTTTCAACTTGATCTGATCATCGGCGAGGGTCCGGCGGCGCGCTCGGTGCGCATTGATCTGGCGAAATTCACCCTTGTCGGGGCCACCACGCGCACCGGTTTGCTCACCACCCCGCTCAGGGACCGCTTCGGCATTCCGGTCAGGCTCGATTTCTATAACAACGAAGAACTGCTCGAAATCGTGAAGCGCGGCGCCCGCGTCATGCAGGTGGCGGTCTCCGAAGATGGAGCGCGTGAAATCGCCAAGCGCTCGCGCGGCACGCCGCGCATTGCCGGGCGCTTGCTCAGAAGGGTGCGCGATTTTGCCTCTGTTGCCGGTGTCGATGTGATCGACCAAAAAGCCGCCGATGCCGCCTTGCGCAATCTCGATGTTGACCACCGGGGTCTTGACGGCCTCGATCACCGCTATCTTAAGTGCATCGCCCTTAATTTCGGCGGCGGTCCGGTGGGCATCGACACTATCGCCGCCTCGCTGTCCGAATCGCGCGACGCCATTGAAGACATCGTCGAGCCCTATCTTCTCCAGCAAGGCTTCCTCAACCGCACCCCACGCGGCCGCCTCCTCACCCCCCATGCCTTTAAACATCTGGGCCTGGCCGTGCCCCAGCGACCGAGTTCATGCAAGGCATCCTGCCGCTGGGCGATGATGATGCCTGACATCCACACGCTTGGTGTTCGCGTTTATTACGAGGACACGGATTTCTCCGGTGCGGTCTACCACGCCAATTACCTCAAATTCTGTGAGCGCGGCCGCACCGAGTGGTTGCGCTTGCTTGGCGTTCATCACCACAAGCTCGAGGGCATGGGCTTTGTCGTGCGGCGGATGCTGTGCGACTTTCTGAAACCGGCGCGCATGGATGATCTTCTGGACGTTGAAACCCGCTTCACCGAACTGGCCGGTGCCCGCATTGAACTGGTCCAGGCGGTCAAGCGCGGCGGCGAGGTGTTGTTTCAGGCCGAGGTCACCGTGGCGTTGGTGGATGGCCAGGGCCGCCCCAAACGCCTGCCCCCCGGCATGGCGGCAGCGTTTGTAACCCAAACTTAACCACAATTCGGTCAAGTGGCGGCGCTGCGCCAGCCAGTTGCCGCAGTTTCGACAGATTTGGCCTGTTTCAGGGCGCTATTGGTGCCGGAAAATTACAGGGGAATCGGGGTTTGCCCCGGTAGAGGAAAACAGAGCATGGATCCGGTGGTCGTTGATACAGTTGCCCAGGTGGGCAAAATCTCGCTCTGGCATCTTGTCTTGCAGTCCAGCTGGCCGGTGTTTCTGGTCATGATCGGGCTCGCTCTGGCCTCCATCTGGAGCTGGGCCATCATTATCGAGAAATACTTCGCCGTGCGCCGGGTCAACGCCGCAAATGACCGCTTTGAGCAGGGCTTCTGGTCCGGTCAAACCCTGGAAGACCTTTATGTGGGGCTGGGGGCCAGCGAAAATGTTGGTCTGGCGGCAGTCTTTATGGCGGCCATGCGTGAGTGGAAGCGCAGCCAGGACGCGGCCATCCGGGCAGGTTTTCAGGGCGTGCAAATGCGCATTGAAAAGGTGATGGATGTGGCAATCCAGAAGGAAATGGGGGCGGTGGAATCACGCCTGCTGTTTTTGGCCACCACGGGCGCTGCGGCACCCTTCATTGGCCTGTTTGGCACGGTCTGGGGCATCATGACTTCGTTTCAGGCCATCGCCAATTCGCAGAACACCAATCTGGCCGTTGTGGCACCGGGCATCGCCGAAGCCCTTTTCGCCACCGCCATTGGCCTTCTCGCCGCCATACCAGCGACAATCTTCTACAATATGTACACAGCTGATGCGGCGAAGATCGGGTCCAGGCTGGCGAACTTCGCGGACGAATTTTCGTCCATCATATCCCGCCAGCTTGATGAGCGAGTGGTCTGAGTATGGGTGCAGCGACAGGCGGAGCAGGCGGCGGCTACAAGCGGCGCAGTTCAAGGCGTCGGTCAGGCCCCGCTGCCATGAGCGAGATCAACGTCACACCTTTGGTTGACGTTATGCTGGTGCTGTTGATCGTGTTCATGGTGGCAGCACCTTTGATGACGGTGGGCGTTCCCATTGAACTCCCCAGGACACAAGCCAAACAGCTTGATACCTCAACGGAACCTATCACTGTCACAGTCAAAGCCGACCAGACAATTTTCTTGCAGGAAAGCCAGATCAATATCGCAGAACTTGCGCCCAAACTCGTGGCCATCGCCAAGAATGGTTATGAGGAGCAGATCTTCGTTCGCGCTGATACCAATGTGCCTTATGGCTCCGTGATGGAAGTCATGGGGCTGCTGAATGCCGCCGGTTATCGCAAGATCGGTCTGGTGACAGGCAATAACGACAAGGCAACGGACGCTAACTAGTCATGCGCTTGGGACTCACACTTTCCCTGGCCTTTCATGCGGGCATTCTGGTTGCGGCGGTTTTCACCCTGCCTGGCCCCAGTGCCTTCAAGGTGAAGCCGCAAGAGGCCATTCAGGTTGACATCAGCAATATTGGCGCTGAGACCAAACGCATGGCCTCAAAAAAAGCGCCTGAGCCTCCGATCCAAAAACCCGCTCTGGAAAAAGTAGCCCCGACCATGCCGGACGCGCCTGCGCCCAAGGTTGCCGAAGAAGTGAAGAAGGCCGTCAAGGAAGCCAGCGCTGAACCTGAGCCGCCGCAATTGCCGGAGCCCGAGGTGGAGCCGCCGAAAAAAGAAGAACCAGCCGTTGATGAAATCGCCAACCTGCTAACCAAGGCAGAACCACCGAAGCCCAAGAAAGTTGAACCCAAGAAGGCCGAAGCCAAGCCGAAGGAAAAGCCGAAGAAAGAAGAGAAGAAGAAAGA
>JANOTU010000424.1:0-3817 GCA_031416515.1 Hyphomicrobiales bacterium | reverse complement strand
GAGGGCGTTCAGCGCTTTGTCCATGGCGTCACTGGTGGTGGTGATCACCAGGGCGCGGCCACGGTGGGCGCCGCCTACGGGTTCCGGGATGATCTCATCAATGATGCCAAGTTTTTTCAAATCCTGGGCGGTGATTTTCATGGCGGCTGCGGCATCCTTGGCGCGCGCGGGATCCCGCCACAGGATGGACGCGGCACCTTCGGGCGAAATCACACTGTAGATGGCGTGTTCCAGCATCAGCACCGTATTGGCCGTGGCGATGGCGATGGCCCCGCCGGAGCCGCCTTCGCCGATGATGACCGAAACCAGCGGCACACCCAGACCCAGACAGCAATCGGTGGAGCGGGCAATCGCCTCAGCCTGGCCGCGCTCTTCCGCGTCAATGCCGGGATAGGCCCCTGCGGTATCGACAAAGGTGATGACGGGGAGGCCAAAGCGCTCCGCTGTTTCCATCAGGCGCACGGCCTTGCGGTAGCCTTCAGGCCGCGCCATGCCAAAATTGCGTTTGAGCCTTGAGGTTGTGTCGTGGCCCTTTTCCTGGCCGATGACCATGACAGCGCGGCCCCGAAAGCGCCCTAAGCCTCCCACCACGGCCAGATCCTCGGCAAATTTGCGGTCGCCAGCCATGGGCGTGAATTCAGTGATCAGGGCCTCGATATAATCAAGCGACTGCGGGCGGTCCGGGTGCCTGGCCACCTGCGCCTTTTGCCAGGGTGCCAGCCCCGCATAAAGGTCGGCGAGGATTTTGGCGACCTTCTTCTCCAGACCCGTCACCTCCTCGGCGATGGACATGGTCTTGTCGGCAGCTGCCATGGCGCGAAGCTCAGCAATTTTGCCTTCCAACTCGGCGACCGACGTTTCAAAATCCAGATAAGAGGGCATGGATACTCATATACTCAAGGTGGGATTAAAGAAACTGGCGGTCCGGGGGAGCAAAGTCGACTTTTCTTGGCCAGCGGGTGATGGCTCTCGACGGCGGCGCGCAGCCTGTCCTGCTGCACATGGGTGTAAATTTGCGTGGTTGATATATCGGCATGGCCGAGAAGCTGCTGCACCACCCGGAGATCAGCGCCCCCTGCCAGGAGATGGCTGGCAAAGCCGTGGCGCAGCACATGCGGCGAGATGCGGCGGGGATCAAGGCCCGCATATGCGGCAAGACTTTTAAGCTCCAGGGCAAAATGCTGGCGCGTGAGGTGACCCGCCGCGCCGAAGGAGGGAAACAGCCATTTGGAGCCGCCATCCAGAAGTTTGAGATAGTGTTTGAGCGCCTCATGGGCAGCGCCTGAGACCGGCACCAGCCGCTCGCGGCCACCCTTGCCCTTGATGGTGATGAATTCGTGGTCGGTGGCGGCGGCGCGAACGGTGAGGCCCACCAGCTCAGACACCCGCAAGCCCGTGGCGTAGAGAAGTTCCAGCAGGCACACCATGCGCCAGGCCTTGGGGGCAGCCTTGCCTTCGGCGGCATTTGCTTTGGCACGGGCGGCATCGAGCAGCTTGGTGACATGGGTTTCGGAGATCATTTTGGGCAGAGGGCGGCCCATGCGTGGGCTTTCGATGGTGCTGGCGGGGTTTTCTTTGACGAGGCCGTCGCCATAGAGAAAGCGGTGGAACTGGCGGATGGCGGAGAGCTTTCTGGCCGCGGTGCTGCGCGCCATGCCGTGGCTTTCCAGATGCGCCAGATAATCCCGGATATGGTCAGGTGTTGGCTCAGCCCCCGCCAGAAAGCCCGTATAGCCCTCCAGATCGCGCCCATAGGCGGCAAGGGTGTTGGCGGCAGCACCACGCTCAGCCGCCATCATTTCCAGAAAGCGCATCGCCAAATTGGCGCTATTGCCGGAGTTTTTCACTGGGGAGAGATTTCACCGCCTCGGTCTGTTCGGGCGGAAAACGAGATAAGCCAAAGGCCGCGCCGTAGACCGCAGCCGCCAGCGCCAGGAGGATGATCAAGAATCGAAGACTGTCGGGCATTGTGACTCACCTGTTCAGCCCCCTTCTAGCCTGCCCGCCGCCTGACGGAAAGCCTTTGCGGTGCGAGGCCCATCACGTTAGAACCCGGCGACATTCAAGAATTGGGACCATGGCGCGTCGTTCGATCGCTAAAGAGGCTGAGATTGTGCGTGAACGCCTGGGCGGGCGCCCGGTTGTGCTTGTGGGGCTGATGGGGGCGGGGAAATCCAGCGTGGGCCGCAGACTGGCGGAAAAGCTGGAATTGGCGTTTGTGGATGCTGACAGCGAGATTGAGCTGGCGGCGGGCCAGACCATCCCGGAAATCTTTGCCCAGCACGGCGAGACTTATTTTCGCGAAGGTGAGCGCCGGGTGATCTCAAGGCTTCTGGGCGGCGGCGCGCAGGTTCTGGCAACCGGGGGCGGCGCCTATATCAATGATGAAACCCGCGCCCAGATTCAGCAGCGCGGCGTGTCGGTCTGGCTCAGAGCCTCCTTGCCGCTGCTCATGAGCCGGGTGATGAAGCGCCAGGACCGGCCCCTGCTCAAGCAGGACGACCCGCAAGCGGTGATGCGGGGGCTGATGGATACGCGCTATCCGGTCTATGCTCTGGCTGATGTCATTGTGGAAAGCCGCGATGTGCAGCATGGGCAGATGGTGAATGATGTGATCCGCGCATTGGCGGCGTGGCAGGGCTGGGAGCGTTTCAAGCATGATTGAAAGGCTGGAGACGGTGCCTGTGGAATTGGGCAGCCGCAGCTATGAGATCGTGATTGGCGAGGGCCTGCTGGCCGAGGCCGGGCGGCTGGTGAAGCCCCTGCTGAAGCGGCCCGTCACCGCCATTGTCACCGATGCGAATGTGGCGCGGCACCATCTGGCGGCCCTTGAGGCGTCACTTGCCGCAGAGGGCATTCGCAGCACGGCGATTGTGCTTGCCCCTGGCGAGGCCACAAAAAGCTTCAAGCATCTGGCCGAGCTATGCGACGCCTTGCTGGCCGCCGGCATTGAGCGCCGCGACCGGATCATCGCTTTTGGCGGCGGTGTGATCGGCGATCTGGCAGGCTTTGCCGCGGCGATTCTGAGGCGGGGCGTGGATTTCATCCAGATCCCGACATCGCTTCTGGCGCAGGTCGATTCCTCCGTGGGCGGAAAGACCGGCATCAATTCCGCCCATGGCAAGAACTTGATCGGCGCGTTCCACCAGCCGGTGGCCGTGTTCACCGACATCAGCTTGCTTGGAACTTTGCCGAAGCGCGAGCTGGCGGCGGGCTACGCGGAAGTGGCGAAATATGGCTTGCTTGGCGATGCTGGCTTCTTTGAATGGCTGGAGGGCGCTGCAGGCGCCATCATGCGCGGCGACTCCCAGGCCCTGGTTCATGCGGTGCGCAAAGCTTGCGAAATGAAGGCCCGCATTGTGGCCGAGGATGAAACCGAAACCGGGGTGCGCGCCCATCTCAACCTGGGCCACACCTTTGGCCATGCGCTGGAATCCGCCACCGGTTATTCGCAGCGCCTCCTTCACGGGGAGGGTGTGGCCATCGGCATGGTGCAGGCGTTTCGCTTCTCCGAGCGGCAGGGGCTGTGCGCCGCCGGGACTGCCGACAGGGCGGCCAATCATCTCAAAAGCGTTGGCCTGCCCGTTCACCAATCGGAAATTCCGGGAGCATTGCCGCCGCCGGAGCGCCTCGTTGAAATCATGCGCCAGGACAAGAAGGCGGTCGCCGGCAAGCTCACCTTCATTCTGGCGCGTGGGGTGGGCCAGGCCTTCATCGCCCGCGATGTGAATGAGCGCGATGTAATCGATTTTCTGGGTGAGGACATGAGGCGGCGATGAATTTTCTTGGCGCTGTCAAACAGGCTTGTCTGCGCTGT
>JANOTU010000423.1:0-1571 GCA_031416515.1 Hyphomicrobiales bacterium | reverse complement strand
CTTCATCCGTAAGGTCGCTTGGATATCTCAGGTGGTCGCGATCATAAATCGCGCGGTTTTCTTTCGTCCACATCGGCAGATACTCCTCGAATCAGGAAACTACCCCCTTGAATCACAAGTGACTCATAAGACTCAACAAGTTTCTAAACGGACACTTACCGCACCCTCGCACCAGTTCCTGCATCAAACACAAACAAATGATCCCTGGCCATCGCCACGCCGGCGGGCTCGCCGAGGCCGGCGGTGAAGTCCTTGGCGGATTTTACGGTGAGCATGTCGGGGCCGGTTTTTATGGTGACCAGCGTATGGTCGCCGATCAGCTCAACGGTATAAATTTCACCCTTGATGTCGCCCTTTTCGGCGCTCACGACAGCGCAGTCTTCAGGCCTCACCCCCAGAACCGCCTTGGCCACCCGGCCCGAGACCGGCACGGCAACGCTTGAGCCGTGGGTCTTGAAGCTGCTGCCCTCCAAAGCGCCGGCGATCACATTCATCGGCGGCGAGCCAATGAACTGCGCCACAAAAAGATTGGCCGGATTGTTGTAGATGGTGGCTGGCGTATCGAGCTGCTGCAAAATGCCCTTCTCCAGAATGGCCACGCGGTGCGCCAGGGTCATGGCCTCGATCTGGTCATGGGTCACATAAAGCGTGGTGATGCCCAGCGTCTGCTGCATGTGTTTTAACTCCGCGCGCATGTGACCGCGGAGCTTGGCGTCGAGGTTGGACAAGGGTTCATCCATCAAAAACACCGATGGCCTGCGGATGATGGCGCGGGCCAGCGCCACGCGCTGGCGCTGGCCGCCGGAAAGCTGGCGCGGAAAGCGGTCCAGCAATTCGCCAAGCTGCACCTGGGCTGCGGCGTCGCGGATGGCGATTTCCTGCTCAGCCTTGGGAACTTTCCGCACTTTCAGCGGAAAGCCGATGTTCTCCCCCACCGTCTTGTGCGGATAAAGCGCGTAGGACTGGAACACCATGGAGATATCGCGGTATTTCGGCAGCACATCTGTCACATCGCGGTCACCAATGCGCACGCGGCCCTCGGAGGCCGTTTCGAGACCGGAGAGAATGCGCAAGGCGGTGGTCTTGCCGGAACCGGAGGCACCGAGCAGCACGAGGAATTCGCCAGGCTTCACCTCAAGGTTCAATTCCTCAAGCACACGAACGGACCCAAAAGATTTTTGGACCTTGTCGAATGTGACGGTAACGCCCGGTTTGCCGCTTGCCATTGTCGTTACTCGCTATCCCTTGACTGCGCCAAGCAGCACGCCCTTGGCGATGAACCGTTGAAGAATGATGGCCATGATGATCACCGGAACAATCATCACGACGATGATGGCGCACATTTCCCACCACAGGATGCCGCGCTCGCCGGCATTTTTGGCGGCCACCATGATCGGCATGGTCTGGGCCTTGGACGTGGAGAGAAACACGGCGAAAAGATACTCGTTCCAGTTCAATATGAGTGTCAGCAACGTGGTCGCTGCAAGGCCGGGCCTGGTCAGCGGCAGAACGATATCCCAGAAAATGCCAAAGCGCGTTGCGCCATCAAGCTGGGCTGATTCCTCAAGTTC
>JANOTU010000422.1:0-2537 GCA_031416515.1 Hyphomicrobiales bacterium | reverse complement strand
GGATATAGCACGTGTCGCAATAACACTTGCACCGTTGATCAGGTAGAGTTAAACGGAACACAAAGAGAACGTATTTTCGGACTTTAGGGCGAGATGATGCGTGCGGTTGAGCTTTTTGCTGGGGCGGGAGGTCTCGGACTTGGCGTCAGTCAGGCCGGGTTTGAGACAACTTTGGTGGCAGAATGGAACCGTTGGTGTTGTGACACAATACGGGAGAACCGGAGTCATCGCAAACCACTGGCCAAATGGCCAGAACCTTTCGAAGGCGATGTCCGCGAACTCGATTACACTGAGTTGGAAAATAAAGTTGATTTGGTATCCGGCGGGCCGCCATGCCAACCCTTTTCATTGGGGGGCAAGCATCAGGGACAAACCGACCAAAGGGACATGTGGCCTGAAGCTGTGCGGGCCGTCCGGGAGATAAGACCCAAGGCCTTTGTTTTCGAAAATGTGAAGGGGCTGACGCGCGTCAGCTTCGCAGGATATTTCAACTATATCCTTCTGCAGCTTTCCTACCCAAGTCTCGCCCTGAACTCCGCAGAGAGTTGGGAAGATCACGCCGCAAGGCTGCAACGCCACCACACAGGCCGCCCTTCCGACAGCGAGGAGTACCGCGTTGTTTTCAATGTCATCAACGCGGCCGACTATGGCGTACCACAGCGGCGCGAGCGTGTGGTTTTCGTGGGCTATCGGGCCGACTTGCGCATATCGTGGTCATTTCCGAGGGCGACTCATGGACTTGACGCCCTGCTCTGGAGCCAATGCGCGACAGGCGAATATTGGGATCGCAATGCCCTGCCGCGTTGCGAGAGGACCATGAATGCCAAGCTCTATGCTCGCGGCATGGCGCTGGCAAGCAAGCCCAAAGAAAAACCGTGGCGCACAACGCGCGATGCGATTGGCGACTTGCCTGATCCGGAGAAGCACCCGCAGAAGGCGCTGGCCTTTGCCAATCATAAATTTCAGGCTGGAGCACGAAGCTACCCGGGGCATACCGGCAGCCCGCTCGATGAGCCTGCGAAAACCCTGAAGGCAGGTGTTCACGGTATCCCGGGCGGTGAGAACATGCTGGTGCGCGAGGACGGCTCAATGCGGTACTTCACAGTGCGTGAAAGCGCCAGGCTTCAAACCTTCCCTGACCAGTTTGTGTTTCAAGGATCATGGACCGAGGCTATGCGCCAGTTGGGCAATGCTGTTCCTGTCACCATGGCCCAGGTCATTGCCACTAACATCGCCCGAGGCCTGGGGAGTCAATAGTGCCCACTGTTCCTTACAATCCCCTGGACAAGGTGAATCTGGCAAAGAGCATTGAGAATGAACTCATGCAGCGGACCGTCAAGAAGCTTGGTTCCACTGAATTGATCACAGGCGCTGGCCCAAGCTACTTCTTCTTCCGCGGCGCTTTCCGCATCGTCTTTCCGAATTTGGCCGCGGCTTGGCCTGCCTTGTCCGCGTCGAGGCGGACTGAGAGGCGCATTCTTCCGTCTTTGTAGTGCTTGCGGGCGAGGACTTCGCCGCGGTCGTGGAGCCAGGCTTGGGATTTGCCGTCGGCGGGATCAACGAAGATGTCGAAGATAGTGGAGTCCGCACCGAGGCGTTGCTCGATCAGCTGGAGCAGCCGGTCGGTGCCTTCGCCGGTTGTGGCGGAGAGCAGCACGCAGTTTTCCTTGCGCGCGGCCTGGGACTCGCGCGCCACGCGGGCTTCGGGGTCGAGAAGGTCGAGCTTGTTCCAGACTTCGATGATCTTTCCGCGCCGCGCTTCGTCGATGCCCAGTTCACCCAGCACGTGGGCCACGTCCTTGGCCTGGGCTTCGGTCTCGGCATGGGCCACATCGCGGACATGCAGGATGATGTCGGCTTCAAGCACCTCCTCAAGTGTCGCGCGGAAGGCAGCGATGAGCGAGGTGGGGAGGTCGGAGATGAAGCCCACGGTGTCGGAGAGGATCACCTTGCGTCCCAGTGGCAGGTCGATGACGCGCATGGTGGGATCAAGGGTGGCGAAGAGCAAGTCCCTGGCCAGAACATTGGCGCCGCTGAGGCGGTTGAACAGGGTGGATTTTCCGGCATTGGTGTAGCCCACAAAGGCCACGATCGGATAGGGCGTGCGGGCCCTGCCCTTTCGGTGCAGTGCCCGGGTTTTGACCACGGCGGCGAGTTGCTTCTCAATCCGGCTGATGCGCTCCTGGATGAGGCGGCGGTCGGCCTCAAGCTGGCTTTCGCCGGGGCCGCCCAAGAAGCCGAAGCCGCCGCGCTGGCGCTCCAGATGGGTCCAGCTTCGCACCAAGCGGCTTTTTTGATATTGCAGATGGGCAAGCTCCACTTGCAAGCTGCCTTCGCTAGTGGTGGCGCGCCGCCCAAAGATTTCGAGGATGAGACCGGTGCGGTCGAGCACCTTGGCCCCCCAGGCTTTTTCCAGATTGCGCTGCTGGATGGGCGAGAGATGGGCGTTGACGATAACCAGTTCCGCTTCCGCCGCTTCCACCCGTTTGGCGATTTCCTCAACCTTGCCTGATCCCAGAAGCGTTGCCGGCTTGGCC
>JANOTU010000421.1:0-2959 GCA_031416515.1 Hyphomicrobiales bacterium | reverse complement strand
AAGCCCGGCCTGTTCATCTACCTCGTTCTCAGCAAGGACAAGGCCAACCTCGCCATGGCGCGCTACCGCGTCACCGAGATTGAAGCAGAACTGAACGTATAGTCGAAGCGCGCTTGAGCTGCCTGCCTGTTTCATGCTTCGATCAGAAGCATGACCGGGCGGGCGCTGGCAGTCAGCGTGAAACGCCGTTGCCCCTCGGCTTCACGGCGCGGCAGTTTTGTGACTCATTAACATTTCAAAACATTTCTTCGCTTGCCAACTTATTTGAAATCGTAATATTGCAACCCATCACAGGGGCATTAACTTACGGTCTTCATTCGGTAAATCCAAAAAATTTAAACAGGATAAGGCGCGCGAACAAACATTCACGGCCAAGGAATTTGTCTGACTTTGCTCCGGTGGAGCAGTCTGCGCAGAAGCGGTGATATTCGGGGCCGCATTTCAAATCCGAGACAGCAAAACCAGAAGGAAAACCATGGCAAACGTAAATGAAGCAATCGCTGATCTCTTGTCAATTGACGGCGCGATCACCGCCGCCATTGTTGATTCAAGTTCAGGAATGGTGCTGGGCAAGGGCGGAACGGGCCTCAACGCCGACATCGCGGCGGCTGGCATCACCGAAGTGGTGCGCGCCGAATTGAAGGTCATCAAAATGTTGAACGTCAAGGAAACAATCGACGACATTCTGATTACCCTTGGCTTGCACTACCATGTGATCCGCCCGCTCGCGGAAAAGCCGGACCTGTTCATCTATGTCGTGCTGGACCGGGCAAAGGCCAACCTCGCCATGGCGCGTTACCGTGTCACCGAAATTGAAACCGAGTTGAGCATTTAAAACCAGGTCCTTCGCCATTAACCGTCTTTCCCTTCTCCCCTTGCGGGAGAAGGTGGAGCCGCGTCCCGAAGGGCGCGGGCCGGATGAGGGGGCGGTTCAGCAAGTACTGAAGCGTGGGAGACTCGCTGAACCGCCCCCTCATCCGACGTAGCGCCTGACGGCGCTCCGCCACCTTCCCCCGCAAGGGGGGAAGGGGAGAAAGGTCAATGGTTATGAAAATTGGTAGGGGGGGGAAGAATATTGCTCCGCCAAACCGATAAACCGGTCCACATCGGCTTCGGGTGTCGCAAAGGACACAACCAGCCGCACTGGCAGTTCATCAGCGCTGATCCCGGCTGTGAGGCTGCCAAAATTCCAGGCATGGAATTTGGCGCCGCCTGCCAACAGGTGCTCTCTCAATGAACGGGGCATGACTGCGAAAACCTCATTGGCGTCAACTGGATTGGGAATGCGAATAGTGCTGATCCGCGCCAAGCCACCCGCCAATTTTCGCGCCAGGGCGTTGGCGCGGGCGGCATTTTCAAGCCACAGCCCATCTTCGAGATAGGCCAGCATCTGCGCTCCGAGGTACCGGCTCTTGGACACAAGCTGGCCGGCGCGCATGCGCCGGAAGGTGAATTCCTCTGCCAGGCCAAGATCAAAGAACACCACCGCCTCCAGCATCATGGCGCCATTCTTGGTGGCCCCGAACGACAGGACATCAACACCGGCTTTCCAGGTGATCTCAGCAGGCGCGCATCCCTGCCCGGCCACCGCGTTGGCAAAACGGGCGCCATCCATGTGCAGTTTGAGCCCGCGAGGGCGGATCACATCAGAGATCGCTTTCACCTCGCCGGGCGCATAGACCGTGCCAAGCTCAGTGGCATTGGTGATTGAAACGCCCTTGGGCTTGGGATCATGCGAGGCGCGCAGCAGCCGCCCCAGTCTCTCTTCAATCAAGCCAGGGTTTAGTTTTGCGGCAGGTGAGCCAAGACCGAGGATCTTGGCCCCGCCGGTATAAAACTCAGGCGCATTGCTCTCATCCCACGAAATATGCGCCTCCTCATGGCAGATGATGGCGCCGTGCCCCGGTGTCACCGCCGAGAGCGCCAGGCCATTGGCCGCTGTCCCCGTGGTCACCAGAAAGGCGCGAAGCTCGCAGCCGAAGACTTCCGCCAGCCTGGCTTCGGCGCGGGCCGTATAATCATCTCCCGCATAAGAGGGCGCGGTCCCCGCATTGGCCGCAGCGAGGCTCGCGAGAATCCTGGGGTGAACGCCGTAGACATTGTCAGATGCGAAATTCATGAACCCTCTCTACCGCCGCGCCAGCATGTGGTCGAGCGAGATTTGCCCCGGCCCGTATTTGATGATCATCAGCAGCACAGCGGCCCACAAGCCATGCGTGACATAGGCGCCGGGGTATACGAAAATCTGGATCACCAGCGTCATCGCCAAAAGCCCCAACGCGGAAAAACGGCTGGCAAGCCCGGCAATCAAAAGCGCTGGCAAGACATGCTCTGCGACTTGGGCCATGAGGGCCGCAAGCTCCGAAGGCAAATACGGCACCTTGTATTCCTCGCGGAACAGGAACAGCGTCTTGTCATTGACGTGGAAGATGTTCCAGCCATCAACCTTGGTGCGGCCCGAATTCCAGAACACCAGCGCCACCGACACCCGCCCCAGCAATGCCAGCAGCCAATGCGGCACGCTTTCAAACAGGCGGATCAGGCTGTAAATCATGCGTCTCATGGGGCAGTCTCCGGATTAATTTGAACAATGAGTTGTGACGTGATCAAAAATTGCAATTGCCCCTGAAGATCAAAGCCGGGCGCAGTGGCTGCCACAGCCTCCAGCAATGCAGCCCCCGACATCAGCGCTTGCAGAAATGCAAAAGTGTCTTCCTCAATCACATGAATATTGACGATAGCCTGCGGACGCCAGACCAGCACACATTGCGGCTGATCGTCCACCGCGCTCCCCTCCCACAGCGAACCAACCGCCCACCGTGATTGCAACAGCCCCGCAGAGGGATGAAAGCCAAACCGCAACTGCCCCAGCGCATCCGGCGCAAACCCCGCCAACGCCTCTGGGGCGACAGGCATCGTCTCGGCAGCGTGATAGGCCGTCCACCACAGGTTTTCCAGC
>JANOTU010000420.1:0-5470 GCA_031416515.1 Hyphomicrobiales bacterium | reverse complement strand
GGAGGTTGAGTCTGGCCCCACCCTAAAGAATTCGTGAGGCTCTCCCCGCAGGTCCTTCATGGCAGTGCGAACGTCCGTTTCTGCTAGCCTGGACAGGAGCCGAAAGGCATCAAAAAGGTTTGATTTTCCAGCCGCATTTGGGCCAACAACAACCGAAAATGGACTCAGATCGACGGAAAATCCTTCGAAACTCTTGAAGCCGTCGATTTCAATTCTGGTCAGCACATTGCGACCATATCAACAATTTCGTGACCCGTCTATTTCCGCTTCCGCGCCGCCAATGTGCGAAGACGCAGCGCGTTGAGCCTGATGAAGCCGGCGGCGTCTTTCTGGTCATAGGCGCCGCGGTCGTCCTCAAAGGTGACGAGGGCGTCGGAATAGAGGGACTTGCGGCTCTTGCGGCCCACGACGATGACATTGCCCTTGTAGAGTTTCAAGCGCACCGTGCCTTCGACATGTTCCTGGGAGCGGTCCACCATGGCTTGCAGCATCTCGCGCTCAGGCGCGAACCAGAAACCGTAGTAGACCAACTCGGCATAGCGCGGCATGAAACTGTCTTTCAAATGGGCGGCCTCGCGGTCCAGCGTCAGGCTTTCCATAGCGCGGTGGGCGACATGCAGGATTGTTCCACCAGGGGTCTCATAGACGCCGCGCGATTTCATGCCGACAAACCGGTTTTCCACCAGATCGAGCCGGCCAATGCCATTGTCATGACCCAAGCGGTTGAGTTCGGTGAAAAGGGTGGCGGGCGACAAATGCTTGCCGTCAATGGCAATGGGATCACCGCGCAGGAATTCAATTTCGGTGTAGGTCGCCCTGTCGGGCGCGTCTTCAGGGGAAATGGTGCGTTGGTAGACGTAAGGCGGCGGCTCCACCCATGGGTCTTCCAGAACTTTGCCCTCCGAAGATGAATGCAGCAGATTGGCGTCAACCGAAAACGGCGCTTCGCCGCGCTTGTCCATGGAGACTTGAATCTGGTGGGCCTCGGCAAAGGCGATGAGATCGGTGCGGCTCTTGAACTCCCATTCGCGCCAGGGGGCGATGATTTTGATGTCGGGATTGAGCGCATAAGCCGTGAGTTCAAAGCGCACCTGATCATTGCCCTTGCCGGTTGCGCCATGGGAAATGGCATCGGCTCCGGTTTCGCGGGCAATCTCAATCAGGCGCTTGGCGATGAGCGGCCGGGCAATCGAGGTGCCAAGCAGATAGACGCCCTCATAAAGCGCGTTGGCCCGGAACATCGGAAACACAAAATCGCGGATGAATTCCTCGCGTTGGTCTTCAACATAAATCTGCTTGATGCCAAGCATTTCTGCTTTTCTGCGCGCTGGCTCCAACTCGCCGCCCTGGCCCAGATCAGCCGTAAAGGTCACCACCTCCGCCCCGTATTCGGTTTGCAGCCATTTCAGGATGATCGAAGTATCAAGCCCCCCGGAATAGGCGAGGACGACTTTTTTGATGGGCAGGCGCATGGACATCTCTTTAGTTTTGATTGTGTGAGCCCAGGCATTTTCACGCCGGGGCGGCGAAGTCAAGATTTCAGCGCCGGAAGCGTTCGACAAGCTTGTAAACCTTGTCATCATTGCGCTTGCCAACGATCAGGATTTCCAGCGTATCGCCGGTGATGGCATAGATCACGCGGTATTCGCCGGAACGCATCCTCATCAAAGGCGAATGGCCTTTGGGTTCGGCGCTCTGCACAGAATCCGGGTCGCTGGCCAAGGCGCGTATACGTTCAGGAATCTGTTTTGCATGTTTTGCCGGGAGTTTGCGGAGAAAGTTTTCTGCCTGCTTCGATAAATCAATCTTCAGCATGCAGCAGATCGGTCAGCAGTTTCCGGCTGGCGGTCACGCCAATCATGCCCTCCTCGCGGGCCTTTCGGGCACGGTCAGCCCAGACCGTGTCCTCAATATCCTGGATCGAGAACATCACTCCCACGGGGCGGTTCTTCTTGGTGACGATGACAGGCTCGCGCTGGGCCGCATCGAGAAATTCCCCGAAGCGGGTTTTAGCCTGAGCCGCGGTCATGGTTTTCATAAGAATTTGTCCAAGTGGTTGAAATGTCTGTTTTGATTATTATGATCATTTGAGGCCCAATGCAAATCCCCTTCCCCATTCCCCTGAAATCTCTATAAGGGCCAGGAACTCATCATAAATTGGAGAGCAGTCATGACGGTACGGATCGCCATTAACGGGTTTGGGCGCATTGGGCGCAATATTTTGCGGGCTATTCATGAATCAGGGCGCAAAGACATTGATGTCGTGGCCGTCAACGATCTGGGGCCGGTGGAAACCAATGCGCATTTGTTGCGCTATGACTCGGTGCATGGACGCTTTCCGCATGAAGTGAAGGTTGAGGGCGACTCGATCAGGATTGGCGCGGAGACGTTCAAGGTCACCGCCGTGAAGGATCCCGCGCAGCTCCCCTGGAAGGAACTGGGCGTTGACATCGCCCTTGAATGCACCGGCATTTTTACCGCCAGGGACAAGGCCGCAGCGCATCTCGCAGCAGGGGCCAAGCGTGTGCTGATTTCAGCGCCGGGCGAGAACTCCGATTTGACCGTGGTTTACGGCGTCAACCACGCCAAGCTCACCAAAGACCACATCATTGTCTCCAATGCCTCCTGCACCACCAATTGTCTCGCGCCCGTGGCCCAGGTGCTCAATGAGACCATCGGCATTGACCATGGCTTCATGACCACCATCCACTCCTATACCGGCGACCAGCCCACCCTTGATACCATGCACAAGGATTTGTACCGGGGGCGCGCCGCCGCCATGTCGATGATCCCCACCTCCACAGGCGCCGCCAAGGCCGTGGGCCTGGTGCTGCCGGAGCTTGCGGGCAAGCTGGACGGCACCGCCATCCGCGTTCCCACCCCCAACGTCTCGGTGGTTGATTTCAAATTTGTGGCCAAGCGCCGGACCACCATCGCTGAAGTGAACGAGGCCATCGTAGCGGCGGCCAATGGCCGGCTCAAGGGCATTCTTGCTTTCACCAACGAGCCCAATGTCTCGATCGATTTCAACCACAACCCGGCGTCTTCCAATTTCCACATGGACCAGACCAAGGTTCTGGAAGGCACATTCGTGCGCATCCTCACCTGGTATGACAATGAATGGGGCTTCTCCAACCGGATGGGCGACACTGCGGTGGCCATGGGCAAGCTTTTGTGAGCCGACCGCTCCTCATCGCGCCATCAATTCTCGCGGCGGATTTCGCCAAGCTGGGCGATGAGGTGCGGGCCATCGACAAAGGCGGCGCCGACTGGGTGCATATTGATGTGATGGACGGGCATTTCGTGCCCAACTTTTCGTTCGGCGCTGGCGTCATGCAGGCGGTGCGCGGGGTTACGCGCAAGGTTTTTGACGTGCATCTCATGGTGGCGCCAGTGGACAGCCACCTCGAAATTTTCGCCAAAGCGGGGGCTGATGTGATCACGGTTCACGCCGAGGCTGGCCCCCATCTTGACCGCTCGCTGCAGATGATCAGGAGCCTGGGCAAGCGCGCAGGCGTGGCGCTCAATCCGGGAACCCCCGCCTCGGTGATCGAACATGTTCTGGACCGGCTTGATCTCGTTCTGGTGATGACCGTCAATCCGGGCTTTGGCGGCCAGGCCTTCATCCCGACCATGACGGCAAAAATATCGCAAGTGCGCGATATGGTCCGTGGACGGAACATCGACATCGAGGTCGACGGCGGCATCACCCTGGAAACAGCGCCCCTGGCCGCGCGCGCCGGCGCCAATGTGCTGGTGGCGGGATCAGCCGTGTTCAGAAGCGCTGATTACGGCGCAAGCATCAAGGCGATCCGCACTGCGGCCACCAGCGTCGCAGCGTGAGAAACTATAAGAAGTTGTAAGGATCAACATCCACCGCCAGTTGTAGCGCACCCTTCGGCTTCGCCTCGCTCAGCCACGCGCGTAAAAACCCCTGGATGTTCACATCGCGCCCCCCCTTCACCAGAAAGCGCCAGCGGTGCAGTCCGCGCACCAGATGAATGGGCGCGGGCGCTGGTCCCAGCACCGTCACACCAGCCGCCATCGGCGCCGCCCGCGCCACCTCCCGGGCAAAGCGTTCCGTAGACTGAGCGTCGGGCCCTGAGATGATCACGGCTGCCAGTCTCCCGTAAGGCGGCAAGCCTGCGCTCTCGCGGATGATTTTTTCCTGGCCCAGATAGCCGTCGCGGTCGCCGCGCCGCAAAGCCTGCATCAGCGGGTGCTCCGGCACATAGGTTTGGATCAGGGCCCGCCCCGGCTTTTCGCCCCGTCCGGCGCGCCCCGCCACTTGCGCCATCAGGGCCCAGGTGCGCTCGCCCGCGCGGGGATCAGAGGATTCAAGCGCCAGATCAGCATCAACCACGCCCACCAAGGTGAGATGCGGAAAATGATGCCCCTTGGCGACAAGCTGGGTGCCGATCACTAGATTAAAGTCGCCCTTGGCCACACCCTCCAACGCATCGCGCAGCAAAACCCCGCGCGATAAATCGCTCGACAAAATCGCAGTCCGCGCCTCGGGAAAGCGGAGCGCTGCCTCTTCCGCCAGACGTTCCACCCCCGGCCCCACCGGCGCCATCTTGCCCTCGACGCCGCATTGCGGACAGGCTTTTGGTTCTGCCTCCAGACGCCCACAATGATGGCACATGAGCTGCTTGCGAAAGCGGTGTTCCACAAGCGAGGCCGCGCAATTGGGGCATTCCATCCGGTGCCCGCAGGCCCGGCACAGGGTCAGCGGCGCATAGCCCCGGCGGTTGAGGAACAACAGCGCCTGATCGCCCGAGGCCAGCGTTTCGGTGACACTCTTAACCAGGGGCGCTGACAGCCATGAACCAGGCTCAAGCTTCATTGTCTTCATGTCGATAAGGCTGATTTCAGGAAGCTCCGGCCGCCCATGCCGGTCCTTGAGGCGCACAACGCGGTAGCGCCCGCGGTCGACATTGACGAGCGTCTCAAGCGACGGCGTGGCGGAGGACAGCACCACGTGGAATTTTCCAATCGCCCCATAAAGCACCGCCATGTCGCGGGCATGGTAGCTGACACCGTCATCCTGCTTGTAAGCGCCTTCATGTTCCTCGTCGACGACGACGAGGCCAAGCCTCGCCCATGGCAAAAACAGCGCCGAGCGCGCCCCCACCACAATCTTCGCCTCGCCCAATGCCACGCCGCGCCACACCCGCTCGCGCTCGCGGGGCCGCATGTCGGAATGCCAGCCAGCGGGCTCGCAGAAAAACCGAGCCTCGACGCGGGCTAGAAACGTGGCGGTGAGCGCGATCTCCGGGAGCAGTAGCAACACCTGCTTGCCCTCCGCCAGCGCCGCCGCCATCGCCTCGAAATAAACCTCCGTCTTGCCCGAACCCGTGACACCATCCAGCAGTGTCACCTTGGCCGCACCCATGTCGCAAAGCGCACGCGCTGCCGCTTCCTGATCCCCTGACAAAATCAACCGCCCCGCATCAAGCCAAGGCAACCC
>JANOTU010000419.1:0-2890 GCA_031416515.1 Hyphomicrobiales bacterium | reverse complement strand
AAAGACCTGATTGCCGCGCGCGGGGCCGCAAAAGTCATGACCGCCGTGCTTCTCAACAAGCCCGGACATCTCGCCGCCAGCATCAAGGCGGATTTCGAGGGTTTTATTTGCCCGGACAAGTTCGTCGTCGGCTACGGCATGGACATGGCCCACCAGTTCCGTGAGCTGCCCTTCGTGGGGCATGTGCTGCGAGAGAAATAGTCACTCCGCCCGCGCATGGGCCTCTTTCAGCACCTGCGCGTAGACGTTGATCACCAGGGCCGCGAGCAAGATCAGTCCACGGATCAATATTTTGAGGAAGCTGTCGATCTGGATATGGTCAAGACCGTTGTTGAGGACGCCCAGCACCAGAAGGCCAATCACCGTGTTGCCGATGCCGCCGCGCCCCCCAAAGAGGCTGGTGCCGCCGACGACAACGGCGGCGATGGCGTCGAGGAGAAAGGAATCAAACTGGTTTTGCTGGGCCGAGCCAAAGTAGGACACGCCGAGCATTCCGGCCACGCCTGAACACACAGCCGAGATGATCATGACGGCGGCGATGATCATTTTGACGTTCACGCCGGAATATTCCGCCGCCTCGCGGTTGCCGCCCACCATGTAAACATAGCGGCCAAAGCGCGTGTAGGTGAGCACGAGATGCGCTGTCACCAGAAAGATGATGCAGACAATGATGGTCCATCGCACCCCGAATACACCAGTCTGGCCCAGATAAGTGATGATGTCGGGATAGGAATAGGCGATTTGACCGCGCACCAGCAAAGCTGAAACGCCATTGGCAATCTGCATCATGGCCAGCGTCATGATGAAAGAGGGAATGCCGATGCGGGTGACGCCGAAGGCCGTGACCAGGCCAAATGCGAAGGCGCTGATGATGGTAAGCACCACCGCGATGATGCCGTTGAGAGGTATGTTTGGGATATTCACATATTCAGGTTGCAGCGTGAAATAAGCCACCGTGATGCCAACGGCGTTGGCAATGGCAGCAACGGAGAGATCAATCTCCGCGGTGAGGATCACAAAGGTGAGGCCCACGGCGATGATCCCGGTGATCGAGACCTGCGAGAGGATGTTGACGCCGTTGTCGAGGGTTAGAAACGATGGGCTGGCAACGGAGAAAAACACAATCAGCGCCAGCAGCGTGAAAACCGGCGCGATGTTGCGCAACTGGTCGGCGAGAAAGCCTTTGATACCACTACTCATACTCAGCATTCTCCCTGTTTATTTTTCATGCAGCCGCCAGAAGATCAGATTTTTCAATGCGGCCCGTGGTGAATTCCTTGGCCACCCGCCCGCGCTTCATCACGGTCACCCGGTCAGCCAGGGTCAGAACCGTTTCTGGTTCGGTTGACAGAACCAGAATGGCGACACCCTTGTCGCGCAAATTCTTGATGATGCGGATGACGTCCTCCTTGGCGCCCACATCCATGCCGCGTGTGGGCTCTGAAAGAATGAGGACTTTTGGCAAATACGTGAGCCATTTGGCCAGCGCCACTTTTTGCTGATTGCCGCCAGAGAGCGAACCAACGGGAAGCGACGGCTTGGGCGGTCGGATCTGCAAGTCCTTGATGTGATGTTCGGCAATGGATTTCTCAGTGCCGGGTTTGAGCAGCAGCCTGTGAATGCGATCCAGTATGGCGATAGAGACATTCTTGTACACGGGCTCAGTGCGAAACAGCATCATGCGGCGATTTTCCGGTAGGTAAGCAATGCCATGGGCGCGCGCTGCTGATGTCGATTTCAGCCGCACCGGCTTGCCGTCGATGAGAAGCCGCCCGCCGCGCAGCGGCAGCTTGCCAAAAAGGGCGCGCGCCAGCTCAATTTGCCCACACCCCATGAAGCCATAGACGCCGGTGATTTCGCCGGCGCGCAGGGACAGCGAGAGGTCGGTCAGCAATTTTCCGTCACTGGCGTTCTCAACGCTAAGAACCACGCGGTGACTGTCATTGCCGATAAGATCAGCCGCTTCGCCCATGTGAAGCTCGGCGGCCCTGCGCCCGATCATGTGGGCAATCACCGAATCCTTGCTGAGGTTCGCGGCCTCCTCCGTGATCACCTTCTGGCCATTGCGGAATACCGTAACGCGGTCCGATATGGCCATCACATCATCGAGAAAATGCGAAATGAAAATGATGCTGCGGCCTTCGGCGCGGAGTTTTCGCAAAACTTCAAAAAGCTGTTTGACCTCTGGCGGCGAGAGCGCCGAGGTTGGCTCGTCCAGAATGATCATGCGGGCCCCTGAAAAGAGCACCCGCGACAGTTCCACAAGCTGTTGCAGGCCAACAGGAAGCGAACCCATGCGGCGGCCTGGGTCGATGTTGAGGCCCAGGCTTGAAAGCAGGCGCTTGGCCTCGCTGTTCATGCGGGCCCAGTCGATGGTGCCAAAAGACGTGAGAGGATGCACGCCCAAAAACACATTCTCAGCCACGGTGAGATCGGAGATTACAGAAAGCTCCTGATGCACCATGCCAATACTGTGGCGCAGCGCGTCCCTTGCCGAGCGCAGCCGCACCTCGTGGCCGTCAATTTTCATGGTCCCTTCAAAATCGGTGTGAACCCCGGCGATGATTTTCATCATCGTCGACTTGCCGGCGCCATTCTCGCCGACGAGGCCGTGAATTTCGCCGGGATAGAGCGAGAAGCTCACATCCTTCAGCGCAAGCACGCCGCCGAAGTGCTTGGACACTCCGGAAAGTTCGAGCAGGGGCACTTGGCCCCCGCTCGTTTCGGTGTTGTTGTCCGGCATGATCTCGATGGATCAGATCAGGAAGTTCTTCTGCAGCCAGAGGTGGCCCAGTGCGGTTTCCTTGGTGATGACGGGGCCATCAGCGAGGATATCGGCCGGAATGTCGGTGCCCGGCTTTTCGCCGCCCTGCACGGCTGCCACACCAGC
>JANOTU010000418.1:0-6198 GCA_031416515.1 Hyphomicrobiales bacterium | reverse complement strand
TGCGGCAATGCCTCGCGCTGTATCGCTGATCTTTTGTTTGATGAGACGCACAAGACGGATGCCACCATCGACACCAAGGGCGGGTTTCTCGTGGCCCGCAAGGGCGGCGACAGGCTGGTGACGGTGGACAATGGCGAGCCGCGCTTTGACTGGAAGGACATTCCGCTTTCGGAGGAATTTCACGACACCCGCAATATTGAACTGCAAGTGGGGCCGATTGATGCGCCGCTCATTCATACGCCCTCGGTGGTGAATGTCGGCAATCCGCATTGCATATTCTGGGTGAAGGATCTGGATGTGGTCGATCTCGCCAAAGTGGGGCCGATGCTGGAGCATCATCCGCTGTTTCCAGAGCGCGCCAATATCACGCTGGCGCGCGTGGACGCGCGGGATCACGTCACCATCAAGGTGTGGGAGCGCGGCGCTGGTCTCACCCTGGCTTGCGGCACGGCGGCTTGCGCGGTGATGGCGGCGGGCTTTCGCAACAAGAAGCTTGGATCAAAAGCCCGCGTCACCCTTCCCGGCGGCGATCTCATGATGGAGCGGCGCGAAAGCGACGGCCATATCCTGATGACGGGGCCGGTGACTTATGAGTTCGAGGGCGAGCTTCCCGCCCATCTGGCAGGGTGAGCCATGGCCACTGAGTTTGTGACTTTCGGCTGCCGTCTTAATTCCTATGAGTCGGAAGTCATGCGCGGCCACGCCGACAAGGCGGGGCTTGAGAATGCCATTGTCTTCAACACTTGCGCGGTCACGGCGGAAGCCACGCGTCAGGCCCGCCAGGCCATTCGCCGGGCGCGAAAGGAAAACCCGCAGGCCCGCATCATTGTCACCGGCTGTGCGGCGCAGACGGATCCTGCGATGTTTTCCGCGATGGCGGAAGTTGATCTGGTCCTCGGCAATGAAGAAAAGCTGAAGGCGCAGAACTGGGGCATTGGCGAGACGGAGCGGGTGCTGGTCAATGACATCATGTCGGTGCGCGAGACCGCCCTGCACATGATTGAAGGCCTGACCGACCGCGCCCGCGCATTTGTGCAGGTTCAAAATGGCTGCGATCATCGCTGCACTTTTTGTATCATCCCCTTTGGCCGCGGCAATGCGCGCTCGGTTCCTGCTGGCGAAGTGGTGGAGCAGGTGCGGAGATTGGTGGCCAATGGCTATTCCGAGATCGTGCTCTCCGGTGTTGATATTACATCCTGGGGTTCTGATCTCCCGCTCATGCCCAAGCTTGGCAATCTGGTGGGGCGGATTTTGAAATTGGTGCCCGACCTCAAGCGCCTGCGGATTTCGTCGATTGATTCAATCGAGGTAGATCCTGAACTCACCGACTTTATCGCCGGCGAGCCCCGGGTGATGCCGCATATCCACCTCTCGCTGCAATCGGGCGACAACATGATCCTGAAGCGCATGAAGCGCCGCCATGCGCGGGAAGATTCAGTCGCGTTTTGCCAGGCGTTGCGGGAGCGCCGCCCCGACATGGTTTTTGGCGCGGACATCATCGCCGGATTTCCCACTGAGACGGATGAGATGTTCGAGAATTCCCTGAACATCATCGATGAATGCGGACTCACTTATCTGCATGTTTTCCCGTTTTCGCCCCGCCCTGGAACGCCGGCGGCGCGGATGCCGCAGCTTGAAAAGACGGTGATCAAGGAACGCGCCAAGCGATTGCGCGAGAAAGGCGAAGCGCGGCTGCAATTATTTCTCAATGGTGAGGTTGGTTCAACCCGCAGCGTCCTTATCGAGACCCCGAGATCAGGCCGCACGGAGCATTTCGCGCCGGTGAAGTTCATCCAGGACATGACGCCGGGTGCCATCGTGAGCGCGCAAGTAACGGGCTGGTCCAAATCGCATCTGGAAGCGCGGCTTTCCCTTTCTTCTCCTTCCCCCCTCGCGGGGGAAGGTGGATCGTGGCCGCCAGGCCACGAGCTGGATGAGGGGGCGGTGCAGCGAGTCCCATCGGCCGCAGAACGCGCTGAACCGCCCCCTCATCCGGCGCTGCGCGCCACCTTCTCCCGCGAGGGGAGAAGGGCAGGTGCCAGATAATGAGCTTTAATCTTAAATCGCTTTTCACCCGCAAGACCGAGGATGCTCCGCCCGAGCAAAAGGGCTGGCTTTCCCGGCTCAAGGATGGCCTTTCCAAATCATCCAGCGCCATCACCTCGTCAATCACCAGCATTTTCACCAAGCGCAAGCTCGATAAGGAAACGCTGGGCGAACTTGAGGATGTGCTGATCCAGGCTGATCTTGGCGAAGCGGTGGCGGGGCGCATCATCGCCGCCATCAAGGCCGAGCGCTATGACAAGGAGATTGAGCCGGACGAGGTCAAGCGCATTCTCGCCGAAGAAGTGGCCAAGGTATTGCGGCCGGTGGCGGTGCCTTTTGTGTTTGGCGCGGAGAGGCCGTTTGTTGTGCTCGTGGTCGGAGTCAATGGTGCCGGCAAAACCACGACCATCGGAAAATTGGGAGCAATCGCCACGCGCGGCGGCTTCAAGGTGATGCTGGCGGCTTGCGATACGTTTCGCGCTGCGGCAACAGAACAACTCATCCTCTGGGGCCAGCGCATTGGGGCAAAGACCATCTCGCGGCCCACCGGCTCCGATGCCTCAGGCCTCGCCTTTGACGCCATGACCGAGGCCCGTGAGAATGGCGCCGATGTGCTTTTCATCGACACGGCAGGGCGCTTGCAGAACAAGGCCTATCTGATGGAAGAACTCGACAAGGTGGTGCGCGTGATCAAGAAGCAGGACGCCACTGCCCCCCATGCCGTGCTCCTCGTGCTTGACGCCACCACGGGGCAGAATGCAATTTCGCAGGCTGATATTTTCACCAAGGTTGCAGGCGTCACCGGGATCATCATGACCAAATTGGACGGCACGGCGCGCGGCGGCATACTCGTGGCCATTGCGGAGAAATTCAAATTGCCGGTGCATGCCATTGGTGTTGGCGAGCAGATCGAGGATTTGCAGCCCTTCGAGGCCGATGCTTTTGCCAGCGCCATTGCCGGATTGGAGACCGCATGAAACCGGGTGTCAAAATTCTCGTCGAGATGGGGCCGCTCATCGCCTTTTTCGCGGCCAACTGGAAGGCCGGCATATTCTGGGGTACTGGCATCTTCATGGTGGCCACCGTCATCTCCCTTGCTGTCTCGTGGTGGCTCACCCGCAAAATCGCCATGGTGCCGCTGATCAGCGCCATCTTTGTGGCCCTCTTCGGGGCGCTCACGCTTTACCTGCAGAGCGATCTTTTCATCAAGGTGAAGGTAACCCTGATCAACGCCATGTTCGGCGCCATCCTGCTGAGTGGTGTGGCCTTCGGGCGAAACTATCTGAAAGTGGTAATGGGCGAGGCCATGAAACTGCCCGAGGATGCCTGGCGCACCCTCACCATCCGCTGGGGCTTGTTTTTCTTTGCCATGGCGGGCCTCAACGAAATCGTCTGGCGCTCCACGTCAACCGACATGTGGGTGAATTTCAAGGTCTTCGGGCTGTTGCCGCTGACCCTGGTCTTCGCCTTCGCCAATGCGCCCTTCATGGCCCGGCACATGATCGAGGATGAAACCACGCCGACGGCGTAAGCCTGAAGTTCCCCTGTCCCTATATTTGCGTTATCGGATTCAGTAGCCGAGCGCCATGCCATCCTTGCGGGGATCAGAGCCGCCAATCAGAATGCCGCCCGCATGGTCAATAACGATGGCCTGACCGCCGCCCAGAGGCTCTGGCGCCGCTTCCAGCCTGTGGCCTTTTGCTGCAAGAACACGGCGCGCTGTGGCGTTAATTCCGTCCTCGATGTGAACCACGCCAGCCTTCGGCATGAAGCGGGCCGCGTCAATGGCCTCCTGTGGGTCCATGCCGAAGACATAGCGGTTCACCGCCACAACCACATGGCCCATGGGCTGGTAATCACCGCCCATGACGCCGTAGCTCATGTCGATCTTGCCGCCCCTCCGCGCCATGGCGGGGATGATGGTGTGCAGCGGGCGTTTTCCGGGCCCGATGCAATTGGGGTGGGCCGGATCGGTTGCAAACCCTGCGCCCCGGTTTTGCAGGGTGATGCCGGTCAGCGGTGTCACAATGCCGGAGCCAAAGCCATGATAGAGCGAATTGATGAAGGAGACCGCCATGCGGTTCTTGTCCACCACGCTTAGATACACAGTGTCTGATTGCGGCAACGCGGCAGGAGCATCGAGCGCCTTGTCCATGTCGATAAGGCTTGCAAGCTTGGCTGCGGTTTTGGCTGAGAGCAATTCGTCCACCGGCACGTCCGCAAAATCTGGATCGGCGATATGACGATTGCGCAGAACCCAGGCGAGCTTCATCGCTTCGATTTCGAGATGGATCAGACTGGGGTGTCCGGGCTCATATGATTTGAGGCCGAAGTTGCTGAGGACATTGAGCGCGATCAGGGCGGTGAGTCCTTGCCCGTTGGGGGGAATTTCCACAATGTCATGACCAGCGAAGGTGGTTGAAATGGGCTCGACCCAGTTTGAATGGCTGTGCGCGAAATCCTCTAAAGTCAGCAGCGAGCCGCGGGCGGCGAGGTGGCTTACAATATCGCGCGCAATCTCCCCCTCATAGAAAGCATCGCGGCCCTTGCTGGCGATGGCGCGCATGGTTTTGGCCAGAGCCGGATAGGCCATGATCTCGCCCGCCCGCGGCGCGCGGCCCTCTTTCAGATAATGTTTGGCGCCGCCTGCGTCGCCCGCCAGCAGAGCCACATCATCTGGCCAGTCAAACGCCACGCGCGGTGTCACCGGCACGCCCTTCTCCGCCAGCGCAATGGCAGGGGAGAGACAATCGCCGAGCTGCATGGTGCCATGGGCCTTGAGGAGCGTGTCCCAGGCGTCAATGGCACCCGGCACGGTGACGGCATGAACGCTGGTGAGGGCAATGCCCTGAAGCCCGGATGCCTTCAGCCAGTCCGAATCAGCGCCAAGCGCTGCGCGGCCTGAGCCATTGAGGCCGTGGACCTTGCCACCCGGCATTCCCACCAGGGCAAAACAATCCCCGCCGATCCCGGTCATGGCGGGCTCAGTTACACAGAGCACCGCCGAGGCTGTGACAGCCGCGTCCACCGCATTGCCACCCGCTTTCAGGATATCAATGGCAGCGAGACTTGCCAGAGGAGATGAGGTGGCGGCCATGCCGTTTGCGGCATAGGCGGCGGAGCGTCCGGGTGCTTGAAAATTGCGCATGGGTTTCCAATAGCCTGCGCCGAGGGCTTCGTCATCCGGGTCGAAATTGACCTGATTGTGTCGCGCCAGATGAATATGCCGTTTTGCGCGCGGCTATGTTATGCGCCACGCAACATGAATTTGCAGGGGAGTTTTGCCATGACCGTCAAGAGCGACATCGAAATCGCGCGCGCCGCCAAAATGAAGCCGATCATGGAGATTGGCAAAAACCTCGGCATTCCCGAAGTGAATTTAATCCAATACGGCCACACCAAGGCCAAGGTGCATCTGGATTACATCGACACGCTGGCCAAGAAGAAGGACGGCAAGCTCATCCTCGTCACCGCCATCAGCCCAACACCTGCGGGCGAAGGCAAGACCACAACCACTGTGGGTCTCGGTGACGGCCTCAACCGCATCGGCAGACGCGCCATGATCGCGCTGCGCGAGCCCTCGCTTGGCCCCTGCTTTGGCATGAAGGGAGGTGCCGCTGGCGGAGGCTTCGCCCAGATTGTGCCGATGGAAGACATCAACCTGCATTTCACTGGCGATTTTCACGCCATCACTTCGGCCCACAATCTGCTCTCCGCCATGATCGACAATCACATCTATTGGGGCAATGAGCTGGGGATTGATTCGCGCCGTGTGACCTGGCGGCGCGTCATGGACATGAATGACCGGGCGCTCCGCGATATCGTCTGCTCGCTGGGCGGGGTCGCCAATGGTTACCCACGCGAGGCGGGCTTTGACATCACGGTTGCCTCCGAGATCATGGCCATCCTCTGTCTTTCCACCTCCATTGCCGATCTTGAGCGCCGCATCGGCCAGATCGTCGTGGCGGCAAAGCGCGACAAGGGCCATGTGCTGGCCCGCGATCTGAAAGCGCCGGGCGCCATGACGGTCCTTCTCAAGGACGCGCTCATGCCCAACCTGGTGCAGACCCTTGAGAACAATCCGGCCTTTGTGCATGGCGGGCCCTTCGCCAATATCGCCCATGGCTGCAATTCGGTGATGGCCACGAAAAC
>JANOTU010000417.1:0-5212 GCA_031416515.1 Hyphomicrobiales bacterium | reverse complement strand
CCACGCCAAGGCTTCCGCGACTTGCGAAGGCCGAGCGTCTCCGGCAATCACCGCCAAATCCGTTATCCGCACCAGCGCCTGAAAATCAGGCGCGGCCAGCAAAAACTGCTTCAACTCCTTCACCCTCATCCTGAGCAATAACCTTATTGTTGGGTGTCGCCTAACCCCGCGTCCCTGAAGCTTCCTCCGTCTCCTTCCCCATTGCGGGAAAGGAGAACGGAGGTCGGGGAGTTCTTGCGCCGGGGTCAGACGCTGAGTTCGGTCTCAAGCTCGGTGACGCGGTAGCGGGCCATGGCGAGATTGGCCTTGTCCTTGCTGAGAACCAGGTAGATGAACAGGCCGGGCTTGTCGATGATGGGGCGGATAATGTGGTACTGGGTAGTGAGCGTGATCAGAAAATCCTCGATCTTGTCCTTGAGGCCCAGCGACTTCATCGTCTTCATCTTGGCGCGCACCACTTCGGTGTTGCCGGCGGCGGCCACAGATGACGCAGATAAGAACGCAAGTACAAGCCTATCTGCGTAAATCTGCGTCATCTGCGGATTATTATCTTTCACAAAACCAAGTTTCGATGTTTCGGGACTGCTGAAAATCAAGGTTTGGGCTGTCCTATAATCAGCAACGCGCCTGCGGATTGTTGTAGAAATGCCATGATGTCAGTTGCCTGGCTGCGAATGACAGCTTCAAGATCGTTGGTGCTGCAATTTCCGCAACGCAGCCAGATTGCCTTCGGTGGAGCGCCATAGAGAAAACTCATCTGGTGAAAATCAGCATCCTTGCTGATGATGGCGAATCCAATCTCACGGGCATGATCCCACACCTGCCGATCACTGGCCGTGGTAAGTCCCGCAGACTTCACATGCGCCGATCCAGGAAACAAGTCCGCCAGGCTGTGAACAAAACGGGTGGGCAGGTTCTGGTCGAACAGCAGTGTCAAACTACGCGGCGCCAACAAGGCGGCGTTCGCGCTCGGCGGCGAAAGCCAGGCAGGCGCGAATGTCCTCGACGCTGATTTCGGGGAAGTCAGCGACAATCGCCGCCTCGCTCATGCCGGAGGCGAGATAGTCAAGCACATCATAAACCGCAATTCGTGTGTCGCGGATACAAGGCTTGCCGGAACGGCGCGCGGGATCGATGGTAATGATGGAGCGGGTCTGCATCAAAAAACAATGCGCCTTTGCCGCGGAATCGTCAATTCCCCTGGCTTTGGCGTCCGGCGCAATCAGCTTGAGATCAGTGACTCACAGATCGGAAACACCAATTTCTCTGGCGCATAATAGCAAGTTCGGCCAATATGGCCATTGGCAGACAATCAATCAGGCGGCTTGAAGCGGGTTTGGCCGTTATCGCTGCCATATCGGAAAGCGCGCATGAAAATTCTGCTGATTGAAGACGACCCGAGCGTGGCCGACTTCATCACCAAGGGCCTGCGCCAGCACGGCCACAGCGCTGATCATGCCGCCGATGGCCGCGAAGGCCTGTTTCAGGCCGCCAGCGCCAAGAAATATGACGCCATGATCATTGACCGGATGCTGCCGGGGCTTGACGGTGTCAGCATCATAAAGATGCTGCGGGCCACGGGCAACAATGTGCCGGCCCTGATCCTGACCACGATGGGCGGCATTGACGACCGGGTGGCGGGCCTGGAGGCCGGCGCTGATGACTATCTGGTCAAGCCTTTCGCCTTCGCCGAATTGCTGGCGAGACTGGCAGCACTGATGCGTCGTGTGCCCGTCAGCGAGACCAAGACTTTGCTGCGCTGCGGCGACCTTGAAATGGACCTGCTCAAGCGCATTGTCACGCGCGCGGGCAAGGTCATCGAGCTGCAGCCGCAGGAATTCAAGCTGATGGAATATCTCATGCGCAGCGAAGGCCGCGTGGTGACGCGCACCATGCTGCTGGAAAATGTCTGGGAGTTTGATTTCGATCCGCAGACCAGCGTGGTCGAGACCCACATCAGCCGCCTGCGCGCCAAGATCGACAAGGGCTTCGCCACCGAAATGCTCAAAACCATCCGCGGCATCGGCTATTGCCTGCGGGCGGAGAATTGAGATGCTGGAGCGATGAAACCCAGGGATTTGCTCCAGATCGAGGCCATCAACGCGGCCAGTCGGGCCATCATGGCGGGCAGGCTTGGCGAGCGCATTCCGGTGTTGGATTCAACCTCCGAGATCGGCGAGCTCAGGGATAACCTCAACCAGCTCTTTGACCGCGTCCAGTCGCTGCTGGAAAGCCAGAAGGAGGCCAGCACCAATATCGCCCATGATCTCCGCACGCCCCTCAGCCGCCTGAGCCAGCATCTGCATGTGGCGCGGCGCGAGCGGCCTGACTCAATCGCCCATGAAAACGCCATCGATGCGGCAATTGCTGAATCAGACCAGCTCCAGGTCACGTTCTCGTCGCTCCTGCGCATCGCCCAGATTGAGTCGGGCTCCCGCAAATCCGCCTTCAAGCGCATTGACCTCACTGAATTATTCGAGCGCGTGACCTCGGCCTATCAGGCGGTGGCGGAAGACGAAGGCAAGGCGTTTGTGGTGACGCTGGCAGGTGAGGCCGCCTGCGACGGCGATTCCGGCCTGCTGCTGCAGATGACCGCCAATCTGGTGGAAAACGCCATCCGCCACACCCCGCCCTCCACCAAAATCCAGCTCTCGCTTCAGCACGTGGACAATACCGTGGTGTCGGTCATCGCCGACTCTGGCCCCGGCATTCCCGCTGACCAGTACAAAAAGGTTTTCCAGCGCTTTTACCGCCTCGATTCCAGCCGCAGCACGGCAGGCAACGGCCTCGGCCTAACCGTGGTCGCGGCCATTGCCGATCTGCACGGCATCGCCATTGAGCTTTCCGACAATAATCCTGGCCTGAAAGTGACACTCACCTTCAAACCTGTCGCGCGTTTAAGTCCATGCGGAAATGTCCATGCATAAAATCGCGGGGTTTGACCTGCATCAATTCGCAGATGCAGGAACCAATGTATCCGGGTCGCATTGATATGAGACAGCCAAAGGAGAATGCACATGCCCCAAGACCCAAAGACCCTTGAAAGCCGCCGTAATTTCCTCATGGCAACCGCTGCCACAGTCATGGTGGGTGGTGCCCTGTCTTCGGCAACACCTGTACCCGCAGCCGCAGTTGACCTGGCCACCCTGCCCCGCGTCAAGCAAACACTGGTGGCGCCGCCTTTCATGCCTGAGCACGAGCAAGTGGCAAGCGGGGGCCCGAAAATTGTCGAGGTTCTTCTCACCATCGACGAGAAGAAAATGGAAATTGATGCCGATGGCACCGAAGTCTGGGCGCTGACGTTTGGGGGCTCCGTGCCCGGTCCCATGATCGTGGCGCATGAAGGCGACTATGTCGAAGTCACCCTGCAGAACCTCAAGCACAACGCCATGGAGCACAATATCGATTTCCATTCTTCAACTGGCGCGCTGGGCGGCGGCGCGCTCACCAAGGTGATGCCCGGCGAACAGGTGGTCCTGCGCTGGAAGGCCACCAAGCCTGGCGTCTTCGTCTATCATTGCGCCCCCGGTGACATCATGATCCCCTATCATGTGACCCACGGCATGAGCGGCGCTGTCATGGTGCTGCCGCGAGGCGGCCTCAAGGATGCCGCAGGCAAGCCCTATAAATATGACCGCGCCTATTACATTGGCGAACAGGATTACTACATCCCGCGCGATGAGAAGGGCACCTACAAGAAATATGAGATGGCCGGCGAAGACATGAGCGACTGGATGGATGTGGCCCGAAGCCTCACGCCCACACATGTTGTGTTCAACGGCAAGGCGGGCGCGCTCACTGGCGACGGCGCCATGAAGGCCAAGGTGGGCGAGACCGTGCTTTTTATTCACGCGCAAGCCAACCGCGATTCCAGGCCCCATCTCATCGGCGGCCATGGCGATCAGGTATGGGAGGGTGGGTCCTTCAACGACAAGCCCGACACCAACATGGAAACCTGGTTCATCCGCGGCGGCTCTGCCGGGGCCATGGGCTATACGTTCCAGCAGCCTGGGCTTTATGCCTATGTCAACCACAACCTCATCGAAGCCGTGCTTCTGGGAGCTGCCGCCCACGTTGTTGTCGAAGGCGAATGGAATGACGACCTGATGATGCAGGTAGCCAAGCCCGCCCCCATGAAGAGCTGACATGAAATGCCTTGCCGTGATGGCCGTCTTCGCCGTTACGGCAGGCTTTGCGCCATACGAAGTCACCAGGGCCGAATGGCAGGCCTGCTATGACAGCGGCGGATGCAGCTATCTGCCGCCCGGCCCTGACAGCAGCTCTGATTTTCCTGTCACCGGCGTCAACCATTTTGATGTCGATGAGTACATCGCCTGGATCAACGCCAAGACCAGCAAGACCCACCGCCTGCCAACCGCTGACGAATGGGCCATAGCTTCCGGCGGCCTGTCACGGCGCAAGAGCAAAAAACTTTTTGACGACCCACGCCTGGCCTGGGCCGCAGATTATGGCGCGATGCCGCAAGTCTCGCCCAAGCTACAGCCCAGTGGCAGCTTTGGAGCAATATCGGGCATCTATGATCTTGGCGGCAATGTCTGGGAATGGACCTCGACCTGCGCCGCCGCTGACCCGGAAAATTGCCCCGCCTACATCGTCGCCGGCGAGCACGAAGCCACCCTCTCCATCTTCATCCGCGACCCCGCTACAGGGGGCTGCGCTGCTGGTGTGCCGCCTGCGAATGTCGGGTTCAGGCTGGTGCTGGATGAGCCGTAATCAAACACACTTCGCCCGCAGCTTCCACACCGTGCCTGCGAATTTGGCTGTGCCGATCATCTGTCCGTTCTGGCCATCGGGGCAGGCAAAATAGCGTAAAGCCGATGTCGCCACTGCGACAGCGTCCTTCTGCTGCTTCGGCCCCATGCCAGAAACGCGCATGTCGAAAACGCCTGCGGTGTGGCTGAAATCAAGCTGGTAGGTTTTGCCATTGTAGAAGATCGGCTCCGAGCGCGATTTGGTTTGGGCCTTGGGCGGCTTGGCCTCCAGCGCGATCTTTTCGCTGGTCCCGCAAGCCGCCAGAAGCAGGACCGCGCAGGCGCTGACAATGACTTTTTTCATGGCACCTTATGCCCCGCAACACCTCGACCCGGCAAGCGCCCTCGCCTATAAGCCAGCCCCATGAGTAAATTTGACCCCTCCTCCCTCCTCGTTGCCCGCAGCCTTGCCGCTGATGAAGGGGCCATCATCCGCATGG
>JANOTU010000416.1:0-14872 GCA_031416515.1 Hyphomicrobiales bacterium | reverse complement strand
GTTCCGCGAAGCGGCCAAGAATTACTCAAGCGAGGAGCTTGTGGACGCCTTCATGGAGGGTTTGGCGGTGCGCCATCCGGCCATGCCGGACTGGAAAATGACACTCGATCAAGCCGAGGCCATAACCGCTTATATTATGGGACTCAAAAGTAGCGGACCCGCCAAGACGGAGGATAACCCTCTCACGATCGGTCACGAAATCCTGCGGATAAATTGCGCACGCTGCCATGCGATAGATATGACCGGTGACAGTCCCCTGGCCAAGGCACCCCCTTTCCGCGAAGTGATCAAGCGCTATGACCCCTCCAATCTGGAGGAGGCGCTGGCCGAGGGCATCGTGACCGGCCACAGCGAAATGCCGGTATTTACCTTCGAGCCAGACCAGATCGGCGCCATTGTGTCCTACCTTTCGTCGCTCAAGCCGGAGTGAGATCACTTTTTCGCGATCAGCGCCGGGGGACTTGAAAGAGAGACAGCCAAATACCAGCTAAAGGAAGTAGAGTTAATTGAGTCTGCATCCCTCCCCCCTGCCCCCGCAGGCTCAATCGGAGGCCCGGGACACCCCGCCCGGGCCTTCACATTTTCTGTGACAAATGCAGAAATTTGGTAGATGCTGCTCACCTGCAAGGAGCAATATCATGGCAAAATTCAACAATATTCTCGAAACCGTGGGCAATACGCCGGTGGTCAGGATTGGCAAGCTGGCCCCGCCCCATGTCAATCTCTATGTGAAAATCGAGGCTTTCAATCCCCTGGGTTCGGTCAAGGACCGCCTCGCTTTGGGTGTGATCGAGGATGCCGAGCGCACTGGCAAGCTGAAGCCCGGCCAGACGGTGATTGAGGCGACCAGCGGCAACACCGGCATTGGCCTTGCCATGGTCTGTGCCCAGAAGGGCTATCCGCTGGTTGTCACCATGGCCGAGAGTTTCAGCGTTGAACGCCGCAAGCTCATGCGTTTTCTCGGAGCCAAGGTGGTTTTGACCCCGGCTGCCGAGCGCGGCCTGGGCATGGTGAAGAAGGCTGCTGAATTGGCCGAGGCCCATGGCTGGTTTCTCACCCGGCAATTCGAGAACGAGGCCAACCCCGACATGCACTCACGCACCACAGCGGTGGAGATTCTCGCTGATTTCAAGGATGAGCGGCTGGATTATTGGGTGACAGGCTTCGGCACTGGCGGCACCCTCAAGGGCGTTTCCCGGGTGCTGGCCAAGGAGCGACCCGACACCAAGATTATCGTGTGCGAACCGGCAGATGCGCCAATGCTTTCAACCAAAACACCACAAGCCAGAAACCCCGACGGTTCTGCTGCCTCACCCAATGCAGCCTTCAAGCCCCATCCCATGCAAGGATGGAGCCCCGATTTCATTCCGAAGCTGACGGCTGACGTTGTTGACGCGGGCAAGATTGACCGAATTCTGACGGTCACAAACCCCGAGGCCATGAAATGCAGCAAGGACCTGGCCCAGAAGGAAGGCATCTTCGTCGGCATCACTGCGGGCGGCACCTTTGCCGCAGCCCTGCAAGTAGCCAAGGACGCAAGCCCCGGCTCCACCATCCTCTGCATGTTGCCGGACACCGGTGAGCGCTATCTCTCAACGCCACTGTTTGGTGATGTCCTGGCCGATATGAACGAGGAAGAGATAAAAATTTCCAACTCAACGCCGAGCGGAAGATTTGCGCCGCCTGCTTGAGCTGTTGTCCCCTTCTCCCCTTGCGGGAGAAGGTGGCGCGTAGCGCCGGATGAGGGGTCGGTTCAGCGAGCTCTGCCGCCGACAGGACTCGCTGAACCGCCCCCTCATCCGTCTCGCGCCCAAGAAAGAGGGCGCGATCCACCTTCTCCCACGAGGGGGGAAGGGGAGTTTGTTTAGCGCTTCGAGAACTGGAAGCTGCGGCGAGCCTTGGCCCGGCCATACTTCTTGCGTTCCACCGCGCGGCTGTCGCGGGTGAGGAAGCCGGCTTTTTTGAGGATGCCGCGAAGCTCGGGCTCAAAGTACGTGAGAGCGCGCGAGATGCCGTGGCGAACGGCGCCGGCCTGGCCAGAGAGACCGCCACCGACAACAGTGCAATCAACATCGAACTGGGTGGCGCGGCCTGCTGTCACCAGCGGTTGCTGGAGCAACATGCGGAGCACAGGACGGGCGAAGTAGACTTCGAGCGTCTTGCCATTGACGGTGATCTTGCCGGAGCCGCGTTTGATCCAGACACGGGAAACTGCGTTCTTGCGGCGGCCCGTGGCATTGGCGCGGCCCTTGGCGTCAAGCTTGGGCTTTACCGGCACTGCGACGGCGGCGGTTGTGAAGGCGGCGGCAGTCGGAGCAAGCCCCATGGCCTGGCCCAGATTTGCGAGGGTTGTTGTTTCAGCCATCTGGATCAGCCTCTCGCCACGTTTTTGGGGTTCATCGCCTTGATATCCAGCGGCACAGGGTTCTGCGCGGCATGGGGATGCTCAGGGCCCTTGTACATCAGCAAATGCGTCATCTGCTGGCGTTTCAGAGAGCCGCCGGGCAACATGCGCTTGACGGCGGATTCGAGCACGCGCTCAGGGAACTTGCCGTCGAGGATCTTGTCGGCCTTGCGTTCCTTGATGCCGCCGGGAAATCCGGTGTGCCAGTAATAGGTTTTCTGCACCCGCTTGCGGCCGGTGAGGACCACTTTTTCGGCATTGATGACGACAATGTTGTCACCGCAATCCATGTGAGGGGTGAAGGTGGGCTTGTGCTTGCCGCGAAGCCGGTTGGCGATGATCGCAGCAGCGCGGCCAACGATCAGGCCTTCCGCGTCAATCAACACCCAGTTCTTCACGATGTCCTTGGCTTTCGCCGAATAGGTTGTCATCTGATTGTCTCTGGTTCCAATGTTCAATGAGCGGACCGAATAGGTGGACAGCGCCAGAGTGTCAAGAAAAACCGCTCTAATACTGACATTTATTTGTGTGGTAACATATTACCTGTTCTTCTGGCCAGAGCAAGATCGAAAGCTGACAAAAATTCTCTTTTCCAAAAGCTGGACTTAACCTAGTGTTGGCGCAATACGGGGGTCACCCATGTTGGTGAAATACTATTTTACGCCCATGTTTCTGAGCGTCTTGCTGGTTCTTGCTGGCCAGTCTTGTGCTGCGGCAAAGGTTGATTCGCGCCTTGTTCCTGAAGCGCAGCTTGTGCAGCAGCCAGGAGCAGGGCCTCCGGCAGAGGCTCCGGCCACCGATGATCCCGATGCTGGCTTATCACCTGATGAATTGAGCCTGGGCGAAATACCTGTGGTGCAGAGCATGGAGCTTACCCCCGACATCGCCAGGCGCGCGATTGATTCCTATGTGCTGGTCAAAGTCAAATATGAGAACGCCGATCTTGAGCAATATGAAAGCCTGGACGATTTCGTGGCGCAAAGTCCGCAGGGCAAGGAATTTGATGCCGACATAAAGGCGGCGGGATTTGCCACTGTGAATGACTGGAATGTCGCCATTACCAACCTGGGCTTCGCCTACACTGCTGCCACAAATGATCCAACCGCCGACATCAAGCTGCAAATCGCTGAGATCGAGGCTGACACGTCACTGGCCCAGGACATGAAAGACCGCATGGTGGCTTCGCTCAACGCCATGATCCCGTCTGAAAACAATCGCAAGATTATGGAAGAGATGATCAAGGACGCGGCCTATGCTGAAAAGCTGAAGCAACTCGACACCGAGGAAGAATGACGGACCTGCTTGTCCATTCACTTGAGAATGACATCTTGCGGCTGGTGCTCAATGACCCAGGCACCCGCAACAGCCTGTCTGAAGCCATGCTGACAAGCTTGCGCGCGGCACTCGCCGATGCAGCGGGTGACAGCGCCGTGCGGGTTATTGTCATTGCGGCGATGGGCCCTGCTTTCTCCTCAGGGCACAATCTCAAGGAAATCACCGCCCAGCGTGGGTGCCCCGACAAGGGCGAGGCGTATTTCGCTTCACTGTTCGAGCTTTGCGCAGCAGTGATGCTGGCCATTGTGCGCCACCCAAAACCGGTGATTGCCGAAGTGCAGGGCCTTGCAAGCGCCGCTGGCTGTCAATTGGTGGCAAGCTGCGATCTGGCCATTGCGTCTGATGCCGCGAGCTTCTGCACGCCCGGCGTGAACATCGGTCTCTTCTGCTCAACCCCCATGGTTGCCCTCTCGCGCAATGTGGCTCCCAAGCACGCCATGGAAATGCTGCTCACGGGTGATGTGATCAAGGCCCATGAGGCTGCGCGTATTGGATTGGTCAACCGAGTTGTATCGCCAAATGAGCTGGCACAAACAGTTGATGACCTGGCGCTTAAGATTTCGGGCAAATCACTTGCCACGCTCAAGATCGGCAAGGAGGCTTTCTACCAGCAACTGGGCCTGCCTTTGGCCGACGCCTATGCCTTGACCGCACGGGTGATGACCGAAAATCTGCTGAGGCCCGATGCCGTCGAAGGCATTGGCGCGTTTGTGGAAAAGCGCCGGCCACACTGGAGCGATACGTGATGCGCCCCCGCATCAATCTCGTGACACTTGGTGTTACCAATATGGCGGCCTCACGAGGATTCTATGAAAGGTTGGGCTTTGTCGCATCGCCCGCAGGCAACGCCAGCATCACCTTCTTCAACGCGGGCGGCGTGGTACTGGGCCTTTATGGACATGACGCGCTGGCTGAAGATGCACATGTGAAGGCATCGCCCCCGCCGGATTTTCGTGGGCTGTCGCTGGCCTGGAACGCGGAGAGTGAATCGGCGGTAGATGCCCTCATGGCCCATGCGCAAAGCTGTGGCGCAAAACTGGTGAAGCCCGCGCAAAAGGTTTTTTGGGGTGGGTATTCCGGCTATTTCGCGGACCCCGACGGGCATTTGTGGGAGGTGGCCTATAATCCCTTCTTTCCACTTGATGCCGAAGGGCGGATAAAGCTGCCATGAACCATGATCATTACGCCGCCGACTACATCCGCTCCATCCTGCATGACGTGAAAACCATCGCCATGATTGGCATCTCCGGCAATGAACTGCGCCCGTCTCATATGGTCATGAAATATCTGCTCGAAAAAGGCTATGATGTCATCCCGGTCAACCCCGGTCTTGCGGGCAAGGAAATCCTCGGGCGCAAGGTCTACGCCGCGCTGAAAGACATTCCGGTCGCCATCGACATGGTGGATATTTTCCGCAATTCAGAAGCCGCTGGCGACATCACCGATGAGGCCATCCCCCTCAAGCCCAAAGTCATCTGGATGCAACTCACAGTGCGCAATGACGCGGCAGCGGCAAAGGCCGAAGCCGCAGGCATCAAGATCGTGATGAACCGTTGCCCCAAGATGGAATACGGCAAGCACTCCGGTGAGTGGGCCTGGGTGGGCGGTAATTCCGGCATGATATCGTCGCGTCGCCAAGTGCTGCATGCGAGCGGCAAAGTTCAGAGCCTTGGGATTGCCAAAGCGACATGAGAACCAGATACGATAGCGTGGCCATGTCGCTGCATTGGATCATCGCCGCGCTGGTGATTTTCATGATGTTCGTCGGCGAGGAATTGATGGGCGAAGACGAGGGCGCGTTTCTGCCGTCGCTCCATGTCTCCATCGGCAGCGCCATTCTCCTTCTCACCGTCTTGCGGCTGGCGTGGCGCATTCTCAATCCGCCCCCTGCCCTGCCCGCAAGCATGGCTGGCTTAGAGCAGTTCGCGGCAAAGGCGGCTCACTTGGCATTCTATGCGCTGCTCGCCGCCCGCACCACTTCATCAACCGTGCTGATGTGCTGCGCCGGATGCAGCCGTTTTGAACCGATTGTCGTTTCCCGAAAGTCGGGCTAAGCTTTGGTTTTCATAACACTTGGGAGGAATATATGGCCGATAGAACACCTGGATTTGACACGCTGGCAATTCATGCCGGAGCCAGCCCGGATCCTGCCACGGGTGCGCGCATTACACCCATCTATCAAACCACGGCCTATGTCTTCAACGACGTAAAGCACGCTTCCGACCTTTTTGCGCTGCGGGCTTTCGGCAATATCTACACCCGCATCATGAACCCCACGCAATCGGTGCTGGAAGGCAAAATCGCGGCCCTTGAGGGCGGCACGGCGGCCCTTGCGGTGGCCTCTGGCCATGCAGCGCAGTTGCTGGCTTTCCATACCATGATGCAGCCGGGCGATGAGTTCGTGGCGGTGCGCCAGCTTTACGGCGGCTCGATCAACCAGTTCAGCCACTCGTTCAAATCCTTCGGCTGGCATGTCGTGTGGGCCGATGCCGAAGACATGAACTCGGTTGAAAAGGCGCTCTCTCCCAAGACCAAGGCGATCTTCATCGAGTCCATCGCCAATCCGGGTGGCCGCATTACTGATATCGCAGCGGTGGCGAAAATCGCCAAAAAAGCTGGCGTGCCCCTCATCGTCGACAACACGCTGGCCACTCCCTATCTCTGCAAGCCCATCGAACACGGTGCCAACATCGTGGTGCATTCGCTGACCAAGTTCATGGGCGGCCACGGCAACTCCATGGGCGGCGCGCTGGTTGACGCTGGTAATTTTGACTGGTCCAAGAGCGGGCGCTATCCACTACTGTCGGAACCCAATGACAGTTATCACGGCCTCAAGCTGCACGAGACCTTTGGCGGTATCGCCTTTGCCATCGCCGCGCGGGTTTTGGGCTTGCGCGATCTGGGCCCGGCCATAGCGCCGCTCAATTCTTTCCTCATTTTGACCGGCATGGAAACACTCGGCCTGCGCATGCAGCGCCACTGCGACAACACCCTGAAAGTGGCGGAGTGGCTGAAGAAGCATCCGCAAGTCACCTGGGTGAGCTATGCGGGCCTCAAGGACGACAAGCATTACGCGCTGCACCAGAAATATTGCCCAAGGGGTGCGGGCGCTGTGCTGACATTCGGACTGAAAGGTGGTTATGACGCAGGTGTCAAAGTGGTGTCAACGGCCAAACTCTTCTCACATCTCGCCAATATCGGCGACACGCGCTCGCTGATCATTCACCCGGCCTCCACCACCCACAGCCAGCTCTCTCCTGAGCAACTGAAGCAGGCCGGAGCCAGTCCGGACGTGGTGCGCCTCTCAGTTGGCATCGAGGACGTGGCCGACATCATCGCCGATCTGGAGCAAGCGATCGGCTGAGCACCACATGCAAATTCCACAGGGCGGCGGCAAGCACTAAAAACGCGCCGCCCTGATGCGCCAACCCCAGCCAAAGCGGCACCTGCCACAGCAGCGTCCAGACGCCAAAACCGATTTGCAAGAGGACCACGACCAGTATCAGCACCGCCTCGCGTGTGCGGATGACATAGGCATATCCCGCCACCAGCACCGCGATCCCATAGGCCAGCGCCCGGTGATTGAACTGCACGGTCATGGCGTTTTCAAAAGCATCGCGCCAGCTTGAATAGAGTCCGGAGGGTATGAGTTGTCCCTCCATCAACGGCCAGGTGTTGTAACCCATCCCGGCATCAAGCCCCGCCACAAAGCCACCAGCGGCGATCTGCAACAGCACCAGCGCGGGGATGACCAGCGCCACCCGCTCGCGCTCGCTCAAAGGCAACCGGCGCTTGTTTTGCAGTCCAAATGCCACCCATAAAACAGCGGAGAAGATAATCGCCGCCAGCGTGAGATGCGCTGCCAATCGGTACTGGCTCACATCAACGCGCTCGGTCAGGCCTGAGACCACCATGTACCAGCCCAGGCCACCCTCGAGCGCGCCGAGCGCCAGAATTGCCATCAGCCGCGGTCGAAGCCGCGTCTCCACATAGTCATTGGCGAAGAAAAACACCAAAGGCAGGAAGTAAACCACACCAATAATCCGCCCCAGAAACCGGTGCGACCACTCCCACCAGTAGATGACTTTGAACGCGGCCAGTGTCATCCCGGCATTGATAATGCGGGCCTCGGGAATAAGTTTGTATTTCTCAAACGCAGTGTTCCAGTCAGCTTCGCTGAGCGGCGGAATAACTCCCAGCAGCAGCTTCCATTCGGTGATTGAGAGCCCGCTGTCAGTCAACCGTGTGGCGCCCCCCACAATAACCATGCAAAATATCAGGAAGGCCACAATGCCAAGCCAGGCCCTGACATAGGGCACGACTCGGGCCTGTCGTTCTGAACGTGTTTCCATATGCAACATTCAAGACTGGATGCGCCGCCACTGCAAGCGCTGAAGCGCCGCACATGCATTGCTTGCACCTTTCCATTGCTGCGACTAGCCATACCCCATGAAGCAACGCGTACGGAAATTCTGGGGAACTTTTGGAACGATTGGTTTCCTGATCCTCTACAGCCTCGTCGCCATGGCCATTGGCGGGCAGCTTGTTGTCGGGCGTGGGATATTTGTGGAGTTGCCGTTCTACATCATAGCAGGAATTCTCTGGCTACCGGTGGTGATGGCGATCATCCGCTGGATGTCGCGTCCTGACAATTGAGTTTCCTTTATCTTTCTTCCGCGAAAAGGGGGACAACATGAGTTACGGTGAAGTGGTGGACGGTGTCCGCGACCGCCGCCATCACTCAGCGCCAATATCCCCAATTCCACCCGCACCCGCTCCGCGGTGCAAAACCAGAAAGGGGACATTCTCATTCTGGGCTAACACTTCTGTTGCCACTCTTCCGGCCATGCCATATCATGCGGGAAGTTCAGGGGGGGGCATGGTCACAATCAATTGCGACATGGGCGAGGGTTTTGGGCTCTATCAGTTTGGCGATGACGAGGCCTGCATGCCCTTTGTCACGCACGCCAACATCGCCTGCGGCTTTCATGCTTCTGATCCTTCGATCATGTGGAACACGGTGCGCGCCGCCAAGCGGCACGGCATCAAGGTGGGCTCGCATCCGGGCCTGCCGGATCGTGAGGGCTTTGGCCGCCGCGAGATGAAAGTCAGCCGCGCCGAGGTCACGGCCCTCGTCCTCTATCAAACCGGTGCGCTCAAGGCCTTCCTTGATGCGGAAGGTGTTCCCCTCTCCCACATCAAGCCGCATGGCGCGCTGTTCGGCATGGCCCAGCGCGACGAGCAGATCGCCGATGGCATCGCCGAGGCGGCGCTCAAATTCGGTGTGCCGGTGATCGCTTATGCCGATTGCGCCATGTCGCAAGTTTTCACCAGGCGCGGCGTGCCCTTCTCATGCGAATTCTACGCTGATCTCGATTATGATGATTATGGTCGGCAGATCATCACCAAAAAGCATCACCCGGTGGACGCAGCCCATGTCGCCGCCAAGGTCACCCGCGCGGTGAAAGAGGGGCTCACCCGCTCAACCGGCGGCAAGGACATCAAGGTCGTGGCGGATTCAGTGTGCATCCACAGCGACACGCCCAACGCCCATGTGGTGGCCAAAGCGGTGCACGCGGCACTCGCCGCCTACCTCTGACATGGCCCATGTGCTGGACGGATATGCCGTCCACCGCCTCTTCGCCGCCTCTCTGCAGCCCATGGCCCGCGCCATCGGCGCGTCACTGGGGCCGCGGGGTGTGCTCAGCCTGTTTGATCAGGGTACGGAGCAAATCGGCCGCGCCCGGTCCGGCCTTGAGATAGCTATGGCCATGCCCAAGCCCGAAGGCCCGGCGGGTACCGCCCCGCGCATGCTGAAAGAGCTCCTCTTCGCCGCCCAGCGCGATCTGGGAGACGGCACGACGCAGCTCGCCTTGATCGCCATCGCCACGTTCACCCAGGCCACGCGCGCTGGCGCCCCCGCCGTGGCGCTGGCCAATGCCATCGACAGCGCCCGGCCCACGGTCACAGCGCTCCTGCAGGCCGAACGCTGCGCTGAAATCGATTTGATCTCCCTGGCGCGGAGCTCTGGCGCTGACGCCCGCCTGGCAAACGAACTCGCAAGCATTCTGAAGCAAACCGGTCCCGATGGCATTATCGAGGTGAGCGAAGCGCTGCGGCCCGGCATGGAGTTGATCGCCGCACCCGGCTTCATGATCGATGCCGAGCCCATCGGCGACATTGTCGATCTGTCCAATGTCAGCGTGCTTGTCGCCAACGAAGTCATCAGCGATTTCGGCCATCTCGCAGGCGTGCTTGAGGGCTTCGTCAAGAAGCGGAAATCCCTGGTCATCGCCGCCCGCGATATCACCGGCGCAGCGCTTGCCACACTACTGCAAAACCAGAAGGCCGGCATTGTCCGCCTCGCAGCCTGCCGACCGCGCGATGCGGGCCAGCGGGCCGCCGATGTGCTGGAAGACCTCGCCATCGCCACCGGTGCCACTTTGGTGTCAGATCGCCAAGGCACCCAGATCAGCTCACTCCGCCCTGCCATGCTGGGCCACGCGACCGGCTTCAGCGCGACCAAGGCCCGCGCCCTTTTTACCAGCCCCAACGGTGATGCGGCCCTCATCGCCCAGCGCCGCAGCACCCTGGCCTCAGAGATCGCCCGCAACCGCCATCTCTCGCTGGACCGCGAACACGCCCGACGCCGCCGCAGCCGCCTTGCCGGCAACTGGCGCGAAATCAAGCTCGCCGGGGAGAATGCCGATGGCACTGCCACAATGATCGCCGCAGCCCGAAGCGCCACCGCCTGCATGACATCCGCCATGGAAGGCGGCGCCATTCCCGGCGGCGGCGAAGCACTCGCCAACGTCGCCGCCAAACTCAGCGCCGAACACCCCGTAATCGCCCACGGCCTGCTCGCCATCGCCAGGCAGCTCAACATGAAAACCGACCCCGCCATCCAGGACCCGCTCCCCCTGCAATGCGCCATCGTTGACCAAGCCCTCTCCTTCACCACGCAGCTCTTGCGCACAGCGGCGATCATCCACAGGGCATGACCAGTCAGCCCTATTGGCAATTCCCCGATTCCCTATATCATGCGCGCCATTGGGGACTTTTGCGTGGGAATAAGGGAATCATCAGCCATGCTCGAAGTTGAAGATGCCGTCCTCGACTATGGCTCCGTGCTGGCGCTTGATCATGTCTCGCTCAGCGCGGCGCGCGGCGAGTTCTTGACCCTGCTGGGCGAAAGCGGTTCCGGCAAAACCACCATGCTGCGGGTGATTTCGGGCCTTGCCCGCCCTACCAGCATTAGCAAGCTCGCCATTGACGGCGAGGATGTGCGCGCCATGCGGCCGGCCCAGCGCCGCTGCACCACGGTTTTCCAGAATTACGCTTTGTTTCCGCATATGAGCGTCATTGAAAATGTTGGCTATGGGCTGAAAGTTCGGGGTTTTTCGCCGGGCGATGCCAAGGCCGAGGCCTTGCGGGCGCTCGCCATGGTGCGGCTTGAAGGCAAAGCCGAACGCCGCATCGCCCAGCTTTCAGGCGGTGAAAGGCAGCGCGTGGCGCTGGCCCGGGCCGTGGTCACCAAGCCCGCCATCCTCCTGCTGGATGAGCCCCTGGGCGCTCTCGACGAAAAACTTCGGCTTGACATGCAGAGCGAGCTTGTCGATATTCAGCGCTCCTTGGGGATCACGTTCTTTTACATCACGCACAGCCTGGAAGAAGCGCTCACCATGAGCGACCGCATCGTCCTCATGCGCCGTGGCCGCATTGAGCAGACCGGGCGGCCGGTTGATCTCTTCGACCGGCCGGTCAACCGCTTCACCGCTGAATTCATGGGTTTTGAGAATCTTCTGCCGGGCCGCGTCATTGGTCTAGAAGGAAATGGGCAGGTGGTGTTTGAACTGGTGGGCGGCATCCGCGTGAGCGGCATCGCCACGGGCACCTTGGTGCCCGGCCAGCCGGGCTTTGCCGCCATCCGCGCCGAGCGGCTCAAACCCACAACGCCAGGCCAGGGCGTCAACACGCTCGCTTGCACGCCTTACGAACAGACTTACCGCGGTAAATATGTGGACCAGTCCGCTGAGACAGCGGCAGGCCGCATCCGGCTGCGGCGATGGGACCGCACCAAAACAACACAGACGGTTGCAGCGGTGACGTGGCAGATGGACGACTGCGTGATCGTTTCGTCTTGAACATTGGCAAAGGAGGAAAACGACAATGACTGACAAGTTTTCGACGCATACGCAGTTTGATCTCAACCGAAGAGACCTGATGAAGGCCATGGGGGCTGCGGCTCTGCTGCCCTTCGCAGGCGCTGCGCAAGCCGCAGGCGACCCCGTGCGCGCTTACGGCGTGACCACCGCCCAGCTCAAGGACTGGTCGGCCATGACCAAATCAATCGGCGTTGGCATCGAATTCACCGGCACCAACAATTCCGTGGGCGAGTTCCTGCGCGATGTGGTGGCCTCGCAGCTCGGCGACAAGGTGGATATTTTCATTTTCGAATCCGGCACTGAAGACATGCTCGGGCCGCAGGGCGTTTATCTGCCCATCGACGAGAAGAATCCCGAACTCACCTTGTGGGAGCGCACGTCCGATGACTGGAAGCGTTCCGCCGTCGTGCAGGACCGCGAGGGCAAGCAGTGGGGTGTGCCCGTCATCGGCAATGCCGACAGCTTCGGCTATTTCCCTGAGAAGCTCGGTGTCAAGCCCGACAGTGACGAGGAAATCTCCTGGTCGGTGTTCTTCGAGGATGACCGCACCCGTGGCCGGGTGGGCTATGACAAGACCTGGACCTACTCGCTGGGGCCGGCAGCGCTTTATCTCTCTACCAAGACCGGCAAGAAGTTCGGCGACATCGCCGATCTCACCAAGGAAGAGTCCGCAACGGTTGTTGATTTCCTCATCGACCGCAAGAAAGCCGGGCAATTCCGCACCCTGCATTCAGCCTTTGAGGAGCAGGTGCAGCTTCTCGTCAACAAGGAAGTGGACGTGATCAACTGCTGGGAGCCCGCCGTGCGCGAGGCCAACCTGAAGCTCGGCGCAGGCACCACGAAATACGCCTACACGGTTGAAGGCTATTTCAAGTGGGGCCACGGTGCCTATGTCGCCTCCCAGGCCAAGGATCGCGGCAACCTCGCCAACATCTACAAGGTGCTCAACTATTTCCTGAGTGGGGAATACCGCGCGCTGCAAGCCCGCGACCGCGGCTACGCCGGGCCCAATATGGACCTCGGCGTGCAATACGCCACCGACAATGGCTGGACTCAGGAGCAGATCGATGCGCTCAAGGCCACCGAAGCCAAAGTCGCCCGCAAATTCGCCAAGCCCTATGTGAGCACCACCACGCCATCGAACTCCGACGCCATGGAAGAAGAGTGGGAACGCTTCCTCAACGCCTAAGGCCAGGCGATGCTCATCCTCTCCTACCCCGGCGGGAGAGGAAAGGGGCTGGCGAAGCAGTGGGATGGGTGAAATTCACCCCAAATTCCATCACCCCAGCGAAAGCTGGGGTCCAGCTTTCTATGGGGTTGCGGGAGTAACCTTGATATGAGTTTCATAACGTGACCGAAAAGCATTCCGCTGTTTACATCATGGCCAATCGCTATCGAGGAACGCTCTATGTCGGCGTGACCAGCGATCTCTGGACAAGGGTCGCCAATCACAAGTACGATTCAATACGGGGCTTCACCTCGCGCTTTAGCGCAAAGACACTCGTCTGGTACGAGCACCTTCAAGACATGGAGGCCGCCATCCGCCGCGAAAAGCAGATCAAGGCATGGAAGCGCGATTGGAAAATACAGATTATTGAAAAAATGAACCCCAACTGGCAAGATTTGCACGAGCTGAACGACACGGTAGCCACACTCTTCGAAGAAGAAGCTGGACCCCAGATTTCTTGCCGCGGATACCGAAATAACCCTCCACCGGCGCAGGCAAGAACATCCCCCTCCCGCCCGAATCCTCCCCCATGACCCCCGCCCGCGACCTGTTCCGCGAGGGGCGCTGGGTGATCCCGGCGTTTCTGGTGTTTTGGTTCAGCCTTGTGGTCCTGCCCATGCTGATCCTGTTCTGCTTCAGCTTTTTTGAATCGAAAAGCTTCACCGTCATCTACAAGCCGACCATGAAGACCTGGATCTCGCTGTTCGAGTCCGGCCGCTTTGAAGTCACTCTGCGCACCCTGCGCATCGCTCTCACGGTGACGCTGATTGAACTCATCTTCGGTTTCGCCTTCGCCCTGTGGCTGGCCAAGGGCACCGCCAACAAGACCGTCAAGGCGGTCACGCTGGCGCTGCTCACCATTCCCTTCTTCCTCGACTTGTCCTCGCGCACCATCATCTGGCGGGCCATTCTCGGCCAGTACGGCCTGGTCAACACCACCCTCCTCTCGATCGGGGCCATCGATGCGCCGCTGGAATGGATGCTCTACACCGAATGGTCGGTGCATTTCGGCATGATTATAACACTCTTCCCTACCATGGTGCTGCCCATCTACATGGCGATCAGCGTGGTTGATGACGGACTTATCGAAGCCAGCCACGATCTCGGCGCATCGGCGCTGCAGACCCTCATGAGCGTCATCCTGCCCTTGTCGCTGCCGGGCGTGCTCGCTGGCATTGTCTTCACGCTCGGACCCGCCCTTGCCGCATGGGTCGAGCCCAGCATGCTGGGCGGCGGCTTTGTCAATCTGCTCAGCAATTCAGTCGAGAGCGCCCACACAGCGCTGCGCTATCCCGTGGTGGCGGCACTCACCACCTTCATCATCGTGCTGCTCGCCATCATGATGTTCATCCTAGCGCTGATCATCCGACGCTTCGGCGATGTCTCCTCCACTTTCCAGTCGCTCAAATCATGATGGACAAATATGCCAGCAGGCCTCCGGGCTGGAGTGAATGGGGCATCTGGCCAAGCCTCGCCAAATGGGGCGGCATCTTTTTCCTGTGCCTCATCTATTTCCCGCTGTTCTGGCTGGCGCTCATGTCGGTGAGCTTCAATCCGCTTTCCGGGATCCCCTATCCACTTTCGCTGGAGCACTACCGCGGGCTGGTGGCCGATCCGGGCTGGATCTGGCCGTTCATCGCCAGCCTGATCATCGCGACACTTGTCGGCCTCATCTGCGCGCTCACGGCGACACTGGTGGGGCGCGAGTTGCCCAAGAGCCGGCGCGCGGGCCGCATCCTG
>JANOTU010000415.1:0-1847 GCA_031416515.1 Hyphomicrobiales bacterium | reverse complement strand
GCCATGAGCTTTCTGGCGACCCGCACAAGGTTTGGCCGCTACATCTACGCCACCGGCGGCAATCCCGAAGCCGCTGAACTGGCAGGCATCAACACCAAGAAACTGACCGTGATGATTTTCGCGCTGATGGGCGGGCTTGCCGCAATCTCGGCCGCGATTTCGTCGGCACGGCTTGATTCTGCCACCAATGCGCTGGGCCAGTTTGACGAGCTTTATGTGATCGCCGCAGCGGTGATCGGCGGCACATCGCTGGCGGGCGGACTTGGCACCATTTACGGGGCCATGCTGGGAGCGCTCGTCATGCAATCCCTGCAATCAGGCATGACGCTGCTCAATTTTGAATCGGCGGTCAAAGATATTGTTGTGGGCTCGGTGCTGGTCTTTGCCGTGTGGATCGACCAGACCTATCGTCGGCGTGTGAAGTGAGGGAGGCGGAAATGGCAACACCACTTGTTGAAATGCGCGATATCTCGATTGCCTTTGGCGGCATCAAGGCGGTTGATCATGCCAGTGTTGATCTTTTCCCCGGCGAAGTTGTGGGGCTTCTGGGCCACAATGGCGCTGGCAAATCAACGCTGATCAAGGTGCTCTCCGGCGCTTACAAGCGCGACGCGGGCGAGATTTTTGTCAATGGCGAGAAAGTTGACATCAACAACCCGCGCGATGCCAAGGCCATTGGCATTGAAACCATCTATCAAACACTCGCGCTCGCCGACAATGTCGATGCCGCCGCCAACCTCTATCTGGGCCGCGAGCTTCGCACCAAATGGGGCACGCTTGATGATATCGCCATGGAGTCGGAAGCCCGCAAGGTGATGGGCCGCCTCAATCCCAATTTTCGCCGCTTCAAAGACCCGGTGAAATCGCTCTCCGGTGGCCAGCGCCAATCGGTGGCCATTGCGCGGGCCATTCATTTCAACGCCCGCATCCTGATCATGGACGAGCCCACCGCAGCGCTGGGGCCGCAAGAGACTGCGCAGGTTGGAGAACTCATCAAGCAGCTCAAGGCTGAAGGCATCGGCATTTTCCTGATCAGCCACGACATTCACGATGTCTTCGATCTCGCTGACCGGGTGAGTGTGATGAAAAATGGCCGCGTGGTGGGTTCAGCCAAAGTGGGCGATGTGACCAAGGACGAGGTGCTGGGCATGATCATCCTCGGCAAATGCCCGCCCGGCGCCATACCGGGGCCGGGGGCGATGCGGGAAGCGGCGTGAGATGAGCGGCATTGGCACAAGGGCGTTTGGGCGAAGCGGCCTCACCGTCACCGACATGGGCTTTGGCGCGGCCCCCATTGGCAATTTTCTCAGAGCCATTTCGGAACAAGACTCCGCCGCCATGATCAACCGCGCCTGGGATGCGGGCATGCGCTATTTCGACACCGCTCCCTATTACGGCCATGGCCTGTCAGAGGCGCGCCTGGGCCATAATCTGCGCTGGCGGCCACGCGGTGACTTTGTGATCTCCAGCAAGGTTGGCCGTGTGCTGAAACCAGCATTGCGCAAGGATATTGATTTCAAGCCGTGGGTTGACGGCCTGCCATTCAAGTGCGCCTATGACTATTCCTATGACGGCTGCATGCGCTCCTTCGAGGATTCGCTGCAGCGGCTGGGGCTGCAATATATCGATGTCCTGTTCATCCACGATGCCGACGTTTTCACCCACGGGCCTGAGCAGCAGAAAATCTATTTCAAGCAGGCGATGGAGGGTTGCTACAAGGCCCTCGTCAGCTTGCGCGATCAAGGCTTGGTGAAGGCCATCGGATACGGCGTCAACAATGTCGATGTCATGCTGGATTTCCAGCGCCAGGGCGATTTTGACGCCATGCTGCTGGCGGGGCGCTACAC
>JANOTU010000414.1:0-6004 GCA_031416515.1 Hyphomicrobiales bacterium | reverse complement strand
ACTCGCCGATAAGGGCGAATGTCTTTGCCCGCGGGCCACAAACAGTTCGGCGATTGCACGGCCACCACCGGCGCTGTCGGTGCATACCGATGTCACCCAGTGGTTCTTGATCGGCGTGTTGAATGAGACTGTTGGAATCCTGATGCTGGCAAATGCCTGGGCCACTGCCTCGGATAGCACCGGCAAGGCGCTGACAATGGCATCAACCCGGTAACTGGCCAGCCGCGGCAGGACGCCGTCAAGGGAATGATCGCTGGCGACGTGGATAAGCAACACCTGATGGCCGGTCTTCTGCAGCGCCGCTGTGAACAGCTCGAGTGCGACAGCATAGAAAGGATTGGTGGCGCTGCTGATCACCACGGCGACCAGGCCGGAGCCCCTTGCCCCCGGAAAACGCCCGCGACACCCACGATTATGAGACACCTGCAAGGCGCCTGCTGGCGTTTTTCATGCAGTCTAGATGGTCTTCAGCATGCCGCCATCGACAAAATAGGTTGAACCGATGCAGTAGCTCGCCCGCGCCGAGCACAGAAACACAAAGAAATCAGCAATCTCCTCAGGCGATGAAAACCGGCCGATGGGAGCATTTTCCCGGGCGAGCCTGTCAATGTAGCCTTGCCAGTCGCCACCTGTATCGGCGGTCAGCTGCTTTGCCGTCTTGATCCAGTCTGGTGTGAGGACAAAGCCCGGATTGACAGCATTGACCCTGATCCCGTCCTTGATGAACTCGGTTGCCATGTTCTTGGAAAGCATGACAAGGGCGGCCTTGGTGACATTGTAGATGGGCTCATACCACAGCGGCTGGGCCGCGCAGATCGATGCGTTGTTGATAATGACACCGGCGCCGCGGCGGCGCATTGACGGAACCAGCCCGCGGGCCAGACGCATGGCCGCCATGACATGCAGGTCCCAATAATAGTCCCACTTCGCGTCGGCTGCCTCCATGATGGTTTCGTTGCTGCCGGTCCCGGCATTGTTGATCAATATGTCGACCCCGCCAAATTCAGCTTCAGCGGCCGCAATGGCGCTGGCGACGCCTTCTGGCGTAGCGACATCGCAAGCGACGGCAATGACCCGGACTGCGGCCCCGCTGGCGATGTCGGCGCGCGCTGCTTCCAGGCGCGGCAGGTCGCGCGCCACGATGATGACATGAGCGCCCTCAGCCGCAAGCCCCTTGGCAACAGCAAAGCCAATGCCGACACTGCCGCCGGTGATCAGCGCCACCTTGCCGCTCAAGCCCATGTCCATCTTGTACCTCCTCCTTATTTGACGATCGGAATCTTGGACCGGTCGATGGTGATCGCAACCGCTGCAATCAAGACAACACCGAATACAATGTTCTGCGCAAAGATGTTGATTCCGAGAAAGGTCATGCCGATGCGCACAACCGAGATGATCAAGGCGCCGACAAGCGTGCGCCAGATGCTGCCCACACCGCCGGTGATCGCGGTTCCGCCAACCACCACGGCGGCAATCGAGGGCAGGAGCATCTCGGCTGCGAGGGTGGGCGAGCCGCTGGCGAGGCGGCCTGCGAGAATGACGCCGGCAAGGGCCGCAAAGCCCGCCGAAAGCATGTAGGCAAAGACCTTCTGGCGATCAACCTTGATGCCAGAGGCATAGGCCGCGGGCTCGCCGGCGCCGATGGCGGCACTATAGCGTCCAAAGCGCGTGTGGGCCTGGAGCAGATGGGCGGCGATCAGCACGATCAGTCCAATGACGATGACATTGGGGATGCCGAGGATTGTTCCGGTGATCCAGGTCTGATAGTCGCGCTCGGTGACTTCAAGCGTGATGGAGCGCTCCCTGGAAATCACAAGGGCAGCGCTGGAAAGGACGCCGCCCATGGCAAGGGTGGCGATGAAGGACGGTATTTTCAGTTTGACGTGGGCAATCCCGGACAGGAGCCCGGCGAGTACGCCGATTGCGATGGCCAAAATGAATGCGCCGTAACCGAAGCGGGCGATGGTCAGCGCCGCAATCACGCTGGCAAGCGAAGCCATTGACTGCAGCGACAGATCAATGCCGCCAAGCATGATGACAAAGGTGACGCCGGTTGCGAGGATGAACAGCACCGCAGTGTCGCTGGCGAGTTGCAGCAGCGTCGACGGTTCCAGAAACACCGGCTGCATGACGCCGACAATGGTCACCAGGATGATGAGTGTGGCAAGCGGCAGCCATTGCCGCAATCCGTCCGACCCCTGCCCCTTGATGAACGCGCGCAAGTCCATGGCTAAACCATATGCCCGATAAGATCGATCTGCCGCGGCTTGTGGCCGGGTGCCGCATCAGCCCGGTGGGTGATGCGGCCGTCGCGCATGACCAGAAGCGAGTGGCTGAGGCCGATGGTTTCCTCCAGCGTATCCGAAGTGAGAATGACGGCCAGGCCTTCGGAGGTGATGGCGCGCACCAGATCATAGACTTCTTCCTTGGCGCCGACATCCAGACCGCGCGTCGGATGATCAAGGATGAGGATCCTGGCCTTGGCCTGCAGCCACTTGGCGAGAACCACTTTCTGCTGGTTGCCGCCGGAAAGATTGAGGCACAGTGTGTTGATGCTGGGGGTGCGGATTTTCAGGCGGTCAACCCAGCTTTGCGCCACGCGGCGTTCCTCACGCGCATTGATCAGGCCGTGCCGGGTCAAGCTGGCGAGATCGGCAAGCGTGATGTTGGCGGCAACCGGCAGGAACAGCACGAGGCCCTCGACGCGACGCTCGCGCGGGATATAGCCGATGCCAATATCGACGGCTTCAGCGGGCGAGCCGAGCCGCACCTCGCGGCCGGCAACGCACAGTTGGCCGCTGGATTGCGGCGCAAACCCGGCGAGCGTGCGGGCCAACTCCTCGCGCCCCGATCCGATGACTCCGGCGATGCCCAGTATCTCGCCGGCATGCAACTTGAAGCTCACATCGGCATAGGCATGGCCGAAACAAAGGTTCGCGGCTTCGAGCACGACGTCGGCGCGGAACGGTTTCTGCTGTGGCTCGCGGTAATACTCCGCCTGCAGGCTGCGTCCGACCATGTGGTGGTGCAGCTTGGCGGCATTGGCATCCGCCGCCAGGAGGTCGGCGACCACGGCGCCATCCTTCATCACATAGATACGGTCGGAAAGTTCAATCACCTCGTCCAGCCGGTGCGAGACAAAAATGAAGGATGCCCGCGCCTTGAGCGCCCGCACCCGGGCAAAAAGGATGTCGATCTCAGCCCGTTCCAGAACCGAAGTCGGTTCGTCGAGCAGAATGACGAGATGGTCGCCAGCCGCTTCCTCAAGCGTCAGCGCCTTGGCAAGCTCGACCATCTGGCGCGCGGCAAAACTCAGATCATCGGCGCGCATGCGCGGGTCGACATCAACCTGGACTTTCACCAGCTGACGCTGGGCCGCGGCATAGAGGGCCCGCCAGTCGACGATGCCATAGCGGGTGAATTGCGCTTCATTGCCAAGATAGATATTTTCGCCGACAGTCAGGTTGGTGAGCAGCGATTGCTCCTGAAACACCATGCCAATGCCCTTCCTGTTGGCATCAGCGGCATCAACGATTTGTGTCGGCTGGCCGGCAATGATGATTTCGCCGGAATCAGGCTGATAGACGCCACTGAGAATTTTCATCAGTGTCGACTTTCCAGCGCCATTTTCGCCGATCAGGCCAACGACTTCGCCGCGCCGGATTTCAATTGAAACATCCTTGAGCGCATGCACACCAGGAAAGCGCTTGTCGACACCGACCAGCGACAGCGCGGCCGCCGCGCTCATTTCACGATCCGCATCAGCTTGCGGTCGATGGAAAGCGCCACTGCCGCTATGATCATCAGGCCCTGCACGCCGATTTGCACGCTGGGCGGCACACCCATCAGCACCATGCCATTTGACAGCACGACCACGATGAGGACGCCGACGAGGGTCTGCAGCACACTGCCTTGCCCGCCCGACAGTGACGTGCCACCAACCACAACGGCGGTCACGGTGGTGAACAATCGGCCATTGCCGATCTGGGCATTGCCCAGGCCGAGCTGGGCTGCCGCCAGAATGCCCCCCACGGCATAGAAAACGCCGGCGATCGTAAATGTGATGATGCGCACGCGGCTGGTGGAAATGCCGGAAAGGGCGGCAAGCTCCTCGCCGCCGCCAAGGGCATAGATATAGCGCCCCAGGCGCGTATAGTTCTGGATCGCCAGCGCCACCGCCAGGCACAAGAGCGCTACCCAGACACCCCAGGGGAAGCCGAGAAAGCGCTGGATGGCAAGACCCCGGATCCACGGATCATTGATCCGCGTCGCCATGCCGCCCAGCAGCGCATTGGCCAGGCCGACGCCAATGAACCAGGTGCCAAGCGTGGTCATGAAGGAGGGCACCTGGAGGCGGACGTGAATGACGCCGTTGATGAAACCAACGCCTGCCCCGACGGCCAGGACAACAAGCACCCCGATGATGCCGAGATCATTGCCATTGGCCCCGTTGAGCACAAGGGTCGACAGAATGACGGCGCCGAGAGTCAGAATCCCCTCCACCGAGAGATCGATGGATCCCATGAGAATGATGAAGGTAGCCCCGATGCCGAGGACAAGCGGGATCATCGCCGACTGGCTGATCCGCACGAAATTGCCAAAACTGAGGAAATTCGGATTGATGACACTGATGATGGCGCAGAGCAGGATGAGCACCAGGACAGGCGCCCATGACGCCATACGCCAGCGCCGCGGGCGCCGCACGGTGAGTTTGGCAGGTGGCGACGGGCTGGCGGAAGTATTCAGGTTTTTCACCTTGGACTGACGGATGAATTTGGCGGCACGCGCTCACGCCGCGCGTTCGCTTGGCGGCTCAAGAGCGCGCAAGGCGCACGCCTGGTCAGCGCGCGCCCTGACTTTCTTTGGTTAATTGTATTGAATCTGCCCGCTGGCGCGGCCCCAGATGTCCTTCCAGTCGAGGCTGGGCTCGGCCTTGATATTGGAATCGTAGTATGACTGGGCATTCTCCGCCGTGATGGTCACCCCTGTGCCATAGAATTCACGATGGTCCTTGCCTTCCTTCGCCGGATCGAAACTGCCGGTCTTGGCGTGATAGCCGATCGACAGGCCCATGCCGCCTTGCCAGAACGGATCCCAGGCGACGGTTCCCGCCATTTCGCCCTTGAGCACTGCTTCAACGGCGAGCTGGATGCCGTCAATGCCGGTGACTGGCACCTTGCCGGCCCGGCCATCGGCGCGCAGCGCTTCAATTGCCGCAAGCCCCATGCCGTCATTGGCAGCCCACACGCCGCCGATCTTGTCACCGAACTGGGTCAGCCAGGCATTGGTTTTTTCGAGCGCTTCGGTTTCCGACCAGTTGGCAACCTGCATGTCGAGAAGTTCAATGCCGGGATTGGCCTTGAGCGCCTCCATCAGGCCGGCCTTGCGTTCGATGGCGGGAACGTTCGATTCAATGCCGCCAAGCGCGACAATGCCGCCCTTTCCGCCCATCGCCTTGAACAGGGCTTCCGCCATGGCCTTGCCATAGGGCACGCCACTGAACGAGATGTGCGCCACATAGTTCGGATCATGGTCCCACGGATGCAGGTCATTGGGCTTGTTCCACTGCGTGACAACACTGGCGCCGGCGGCCTTGCAGGCCTCGACGATCGGCCGGGCGTCCGGGCTGTCATTGGGATCGACATTGATGACGCAATTGCCGCCGGTCTTGGCCAGGATCGCCTTGATGTCAGCAATGCCCTTCTCGCTGTTGCCTTCGGTGACCAGGGTTACATATTCAGCGCCCATCGCCTTGGCAAAAGCCGCGCCCCCCTTGTTCCATGTTGCGTGATAGGGATTGGACAGCGAGCGGATTGAATTGACGACGGTGGGCTTATCGGCCGCCAGGCCCCGGCGGCTGATGATGGCGGGAAAGGCGCCTGCAACACCAAAGGCCGCTGCCCCTTTCAGGAAACTGCGACGCGGCACCCGCTGATTGAGCGTGATTGAAACAATTTTCTTGACCATGTGATCGACTCCTCCCGAATGGAGACTGCGTGGCCAC
>JANOTU010000413.1:0-4050 GCA_031416515.1 Hyphomicrobiales bacterium | reverse complement strand
GATGCGGTTACGGCCGTTTCAGGCTCCGGGCCGGCTTATGTGTTTTATCTCACCGAATGCCTGGCGGCGGCTGGCGAGAAAGTGGGCCTGCCCGCTGATCTGGCGATGCAACTCGCACGGGCCACGGTGGCGGGTTCGGGTGAACTCATGCGCGTCTCCGGCCTGCCTGCGGCTACGCTCCGCCAGAATGTGACCTCGCCCAAGGGGACAACCTATGCCGCCTTGCAAATCCTGATGGCGGAAGACGCAATGCAGCCGCTGTTTGAGAAGGCCATCGAGGCCGCCACCAAACGCTCCCGTGAACTGGCAAGCTGATGCCGATCAGCTTCGATGATTTCCTGAAAGTTGATATAAGGGTTGGCACCATCATCGGCGTTGATCCCTTCCCCGAGGCGCGAAAACCTGCTTTCAAATTGAAAATCGATTTTGGCGCCGAGATCGGCGTGAAAAAGTCATCGGCGCAGATCACCAAGTACTACACATCCGAGACTTTGCTGGGCCGACAAGTCGCAGCAGTGATAAATTTCCCGCCGCGCCAGATCGGCCCCTTCATGTCGGAAGTGCTGACACTTGGTTTTCCGGATGCCCAAGGTGAAGTCGTGCTCGTGGGGGTCGAGTACAAGATTCCCAATGGCGGACGCCTATTCTGAAAGCTGAACCGGGGCAGAAAAGGATTTCTTCAGTTCTGAAACCACGAAATCCTGCGCATCCGCCGCATCCTTGACAACGGCATCCATGCCAAAGAATTCATGGGTGACACCGTCATAGTTCTTGAAACTGGTCTTGACGCCCGCAGCCTCAAGCCTGTCCCGCAGCATCTCTCCATCGGACATCAGGGGATCGATTTCGGCCGTCACGATTGTCGTGGGCGGCAGGCCTGTGAAGTTTGCGGCTTTGACCAGATCGAGACGGGGATCCTTCAAATTCTCAGGCGATGCGGCTTCATTCTCGAAGAACCACTCCATGCCTGCCTTGTTCAAAGGCTTGGCGTTCTCGTTTTTGACGTATGACGGCGTATCAAGATTGGTGCCGGCAACGGGGTATACCGCAACCACATGCAGCGGCATTTGCAGCTTCTGGTCGCGCGCTCCCATAGCCGTGGTCATGGCCATGTTTCCGCCCGCACTTTCTCCAACCAGCGCCACGCGCGCGGGATCAGCGCCCCAGCCCGCAGCATTGGCCAGCACCCACTTATAGGCCGCAAGCGTGTCGTCATGCGAGGCGGGAAACTTGTTTTCCGGGGCTTGGCGATAGTGCACGGAGACGACAATGGCATTGGCTTTCTTTGCCAGTGACCGCGGTGTCGCGTCGTAGACGTCAAGATTGGCAATCACCCATCCGCCGCCATGGATATAGAGAATCGTTGGCAGTTTCCCGGAGGCATCCTTTGGCGTGTAAACCCGCGCTGTAATCTGCTCGCCTGAAGCTCCGGGATACATGACATCCTTTGTCGTCACGCCAAGTTGCCGCTTCAGTTCTTCAGGATCTTTACCCTGTGCCTTCAACAATGCGGCGACAGCATCAGCCGGTGTTGGCTGCGTTCGTGCTTCCTGAGGGCTGACACTCCCCAGCGGTTTTGGCTTCAATTCGTCGAACTTCATCAGCACTTCGCGCATATCGGCGTCGGCGCGCTCCATGGTGCCGCTGTCGGCGGATGTCTGGTTGTTCGCTGTCAGCGCGACCGGAACTGCGACGAGCGAGGATGAAACGAGGATGGCTGCGGCAAGGCGTGTCATTTGAAGTTCTCCGTTGTGGGACTCTGCAGGGAGCCTAACGGTCAGCCAGCGCGAAAGTTCCCTGCAATCGTCACACCGGAATTTGAATGGTGGCGCGAAGGCCACCAAGCGGGCTGTCGGCCAATGTCAACTCGCCGCCGTGGGCGTGGGCGATATCCAGCGCTATCGCCAGGCCCAGGCCGGTTCCGGTCTCATCCAGATTGCGCGCGTGATCCAGCCTTACAAAAGGTCGAAACGCATCCGCCCGCTGGTTTTCCGGGATGCCGGGGCCATCATCATCAACGATGACAGTGAGCGTGTGACCGGCGATTTCGGCTGTTACCGAGACATTCCTGGCATAACGCACAGCGTTGCCGATGATGTTGGCGAGAAGCCTGCGGAAGGCGTTGGGCTTCACTTTCGCCATAAGGCCCTTGTCCATGGTAATTTTGACGCGGTCAGAATCCCGGACGATGCCGTGAATCAAACCAGCAAGTTCGGTCTCCTCCGCCACCTCGCCGCCGTCGCCGCGCACAAAGGCCATATAGGCTTCGAGCATGCGCTGCATTTCATCCACATCTTCTTTCAGCGGCTGCACCTTGGGACCATCGCCGAGGAATGCGAGTTCCAGCTTGAAGCGGGTGAGAATGGTGCGGAGATCATGGCTCACACCCGCCAGCATTGCCGTGCGCTGTTCGACGTGCCGCGCGATCCGGTCTTTCATGTCGAGAAAGGCCTCGCCCGCCTGGCGGACTTCGGCGGCGCCCCGGGGGTGGAACTCAGCCATATCGCGGCCCGTGCCAAAGCTTTGCGCGGCCTTGGCCAGATCCAGGATCGGGCTGATTTGCTTGCGCAAGAACATGACCGCGATGCCCATGAGCACCAGCGATGACACCACCATCCAGAACAGCAGCACCGGCGTGTTGGTGGCGTAGGCGCGGTCCTCATTGGTCAGCATACGGAAGATCAAGCCCTTCTCAACCTCCACCCGGATATCGACAAAGCCTTCCTGGCCGCCGCTGTCGATCCAGAACGGGCGGCCCACTTCATTGGTGAGATAGCGGTTGAGTCTTGCGTCCACAGCGGAAAACAGCGGCACCGGCAGGGGCTTGGGCAGCTCCGCGCCACGCATGATTTCAAGTCCAAGCCTGATGCGCTCGTTGGCGAGGCGCTCGATCTCCGCCATTGCCGCCTCATCCTTTGCCGACTTGTCATAAAGTTCAATCACCAAAGCGATTTCACGCGCCAGCGAACGCGCCAGAACCTTGGTGACATTGTCCCAGTGCCGATCAAGAATGATGCCGGTCATGATCGATTGCAGCAGCACCATGGGGGCCACCAGAATGATCAGCGCCCGCTGGTAGAGGCCAGAAGGCATGTGGCGCTCAAGAAAACGGTTGAAGTGAAAATAAGCTCCGTTGGTCATGCTGGGTCCACGCGCAGCACGTAGCCGGACCCGCGCACCGTTTGCAGAAAGACCGGGTTTGCGGGATCAGCTTCAATCTTCTGGCGCAGGCGGTTGATCTGCACATCGACACTGCGGCCGCTGTCCTCAGAGCCAGGGAGCGCGAGTTCATTTCGCGCCACTGCTTGCCCTGGCTGCGCCGCCATCGCCCGCAGGAAATCGCGCTCGCGCGAGGTGAGCTTCACCAGCGCGCCCTCCTTGCGCAGTTCGCCCCGCGCCAGATTGAACGTGTGAGCGCCGAAGCGCACATCCTCAAGCCGCAAAGCGGCAGGCGGTGCCCGGCGCAGCAAATTGTTGATGCGCAGCAGCAGCTCGGCGGGCTCAAAAGGCTTGCTCAGATAGTCATCGCTGCCAGTGGCGAGACCCTTGATGCGGTCAGCGGTTTCAGCCAATGCCGACAGCATGAGTACCGGCGCCTGGTCATTGGCGGCGCGCAAGGACTGGGTAAGCTGGAGGCCATCTTCGCCCGGCATCATGATGTCGAGAATCATCACATCAAACACCAGGCCCCGGCGGCGCTCGCGCGCCTCCGCCGCCGAGGCTGCCACGGTGACGCGAAAGCCATGCTCCTGCAAATAAGATTGCAGCAACTGGCGGATGCGCCGGTCGTCATCGACCACGAGAATGTGAGGCTGCTCACTCACCGATCACACTGTTCTTTTCAATCCAGTCGCGCACGGCGTCGCGGTTTTCCGGGTTGACCAGATGATAGAGCATGGCGCGGTAATGATGCGCGGCACCGTGTTGTGACTCCCCCACGGCGCGGCGGATGCGGGCGATTTGCGGGGCGATCAGTTTCTGGCGGAGTTCCTCGCCTTGACTTGTCAGATAGAGCAGGCGCTGGCGCCGGTCATGCTCGCCTTCCTTCTG
>JANOTU010000412.1:0-3790 GCA_031416515.1 Hyphomicrobiales bacterium | reverse complement strand
CGAAAACTTAAACCCCAGTCCCGTCACCCCAAGGACAAGCTGGGGTCCAGCTTTCGCTCAGACGCTCAACTCAAAGTAGCTGGATGCCAGCTTGTCCCTGGCATGACGGGACTGGGAAAAGGGCCGCCGCGCCTCGAAGCTGTTTTTTCCTGACAGGCCCTTACTGCTCTTATGCTCATCCACGCCACAGGCTGTGATTTGGGCGCCGCACAACAATCACTGGCAGAAGCGGCAAAAACCTGGGCAAGAAAGACAGGAAGTTTCACCACAAAGTCACCAAGCCCACGAAGAAGGCAGAAAGAATCAGGGAGCCCCTGCGCCGCCGGTGCGGCACTTATGCTTTGTGTTTCTTTGTGGCCTTGGTGCCTTTGTGGTGAATTCTTCCTTTCTTCGGAACAATGAACCGGTTTAAACAGAGGGGACGCTAACCTTTGTTACAAATCATGGCCTGTGGCCTGGATGAGTATAATCCAATTGCCAGCGCGAACAGTTGAAGCGATGCGTCACGGCCTACCGTTGCCGTTGCCATTGCCGTTGCCATTGCCGTTGCCGTTGCCTTCGTTAGGCGTGTCGTTGCCTCCGCCATTGCCAAATCCCACTCCACAATTTCCAGGACAACTATTGCCTCTTGGGGGCGATACAGGTGGATCAGGGACGGGAGGATCAGGTTCCGGACCGGGCGGCGCGGGAGGGAGAGGCCCTGTCACGGCGGCGGCGGAATTGGACGGTCGCCTCCGGCTATTTTCCACAATCTGCGCCAGACAACGGCTTGCGCCCACGCGGAAACGAGAACTCAACCGATTTGGGTTGGCGAGATAAGGAAACAGTTTTGCTGCCTCCTGCCTGCTTGAAAATGCTGATGCCACGGGCACAGCGCTGGAAACAGATCGGCCATTCGCCACAATGTAGTCGCAAGCCCTGTTCAACTCACGACACGTCGAACCGCCGCAGAACCGCGCTTTGCCACTGAGCAGGACAATATGGACGACACCGCCACGAACCGAGATGTCAGTCGCGGTTCCCCTGACCCCCATGGTTCCACGGGGCGTCTTGATGCGGTAGGCCGACGAAGCGCTGTTTCCGCTGATCCACCGAAATGCGCCCTTTGACGCCGTAAGGCCGAGTTTCCGGAAGCTGCTGTTGTTCTGGAATACGAATTGATCAACAACAAGACTCGCTGATGGCCCAACGGCCAGTTTCGAGCCGTCATTGAACACAAACTCGCCAACGCCTGATCCATCTGTGGTGATACGGTCAAGAAAATTGACCGCAGAACCCTGGTTCATGACCCGGGAACCCGCAGTCCCGCTGCTCCGGACAGTCTGGCTTGCCCTTGACGTCTTGCCGACCGGCGCGCCGACGGCGGCCTCTATGCCTTGTACTGCGAGAAATACGCCGATGACTGACAGCACGATTGCCAACTTGGCCATGTTTCACCCTCCCTGTTCTGCGGAAGCGAAAACAACTCTCTGACCCACTCTCTGAAAAAGCAGGAGAACTCAATGTTAACACAAAATTGACTCGAAAGCAAAAAAAACCAAACGGCCAGTCCGCCGCCTGCGCGCTTCTTAAATTGACCCCCTGAACCCCATCGCCAGCACAAACAGTTCCGCCGAGTCATCGCGGCTGGCCATGGGTTTTACGTGGCGCACGGTGGCGAAGTCTTTTTTCAGCAGCTTCAGAATTTCGCCCTCGGTGCCGCCGCGCAGGACCTTGGCGAGATAGGCGCCGCCGGGTTTAAGCACCTCTTTGGCAAAATAGTAGCCCGCTTCGGCAAGGGCGATGATGTTGATGACATCGGTCTGGCGGTGGCCGGTGGCATGGGCGGCCATGTCGGAAAGGACCACGTCGGCTTTCGCGCCGCCCAGGGCATCAATCAGAATCTGGGGGGCGTCATCGTCGTAGAAGTCTTTCTTGAAGATCGTCACAGCGGGGATCGGGTCCATGCCGTGCATGTCGATGGCGATGACCTTGCCCCTGCCACTTTCCGCTTTCACCCGCACCGCCGACACCTGGCTCCAGCCGCCGGGGGCCGCGCCCAGATCAACGACCAGCCCACCGGGTTTGAGGAATTTGTATTTGTCATCGATTTCAATGAGCTTGAAGGCGGCGCGCGAGCGGTAGCCCTGTTTTTTGGCCTCCAGCACATAAGGATCATTGAGCTGGCGCTCCAGCCAGATTTTCTGCGAAACGGTGCGGCCCTTGCCGGTTTTGACCCGGACTTTCAGGGTGCGGGCGCCGACGGGCTTGCCGCCACTTCCGGGCCTGCTCATTGCGCTCTCCCATAGGTGCCATCGCGTTTCATCAACTCGATGAGAATGCCTTCGCGGAGGCCCCGGTCGGCCACGCGGATGCGTTTGGCTGGAAAAGCGATGCGGATTTCTTCCAGGATGGCGCAGCCCGCCAGCACCAGATCGGCGCGCTCGCGGCCAATGCACGGGTTGGCGGCGCGCTCAGCAAAGCTCATGTCGAGAAGACTTTGCGTGACCTGGCCCGTCTCGTGGCTGTCGAGCCAGCAGCCATCGACCTTTGAGCGGTCATAGCGCGGGAGCCTGAGCTGCACACCGGCGATGGTGGTGACCGTGCCGGAGGTTCCCAGCAAGTGGCTGGGAATGGGGTCAGCCCCGGTGAGGGTCGTTACTCTGGCGGAAAATTCCCGCACCATGGGCCGAAGGAAGTCCCGCATGGCGGCGAATGACTGGGGGGTGACATCAATGCCGCCGCCAAATCGCTCCGAGACCGTGACCACGCCCGCCGCAATCGAGGTCCAGGCTGCAACCTCGTAGCGCGCACCCTTGCGCGCCATCCACATGACTTCCGTGGAGCCGCCGCCAATGTCGAAGACCAATGCTGTCTCGGCTTTTGGATCAATCAGCGGTTCGGCACCCGTGGCTGCCAGATTTGCTTCGGTTTCGCGGTCGATGATTTCCAGGACAAGTCCGGTTTCGCTGGCGACGCGCTCAATAAAGCCTGCGCCATTTTCCGCCAGCCGACAGGCTTCGGTGGCAACCAGCCGGAATTTGTTGACTTTCCGCCATTTGAGCTTGTTGGCGCAGACCCGCAGCGCTTCGATGGTGCGGGACATGGCATGATCGCCGAGGCGACCGGTGCGGCCCAGGTTCTCGCCAAGCCGGACAATGCGCGAAAAGGCATCAACCGCCGTAAATCCACCCGATACAGGCGTTGCAATCAGCAGCCTGCAATTGTTGGTGCCAAGGTCCAAGGCACCATAAAGTTCAGCTGCCGGATCGACATGCCGAACGCCCGCGGCCCGGTGCCGCGCATGGGCTTCGCCCGCTAAATTGGTCGCGTCCACCTTGGGTTAACCTTCCACGGACAGCCCGCGCTCAACGGCCCAAGGGGACCGGCGCGTCAAGCTTGCCCAAAAACATTTGCGTTGCGCCCAATCTAGCACTATCTTGACCTACCTCAAGGCAAAAATGCCGGAATGACTAAATCGGGCAATTCTTCAGCTTGATCTGGATCAAGGCGATGCCAACGGCGTCGATGCAACAGGTAAATTCATGTATATGTACAGCCGCAAATCGCGCAGTCAGGAATCCTCGATCGGACGATTCTCGGAGAATCTTTCGCAGGCGATTGTCCTGAAGCGCCAGACTTCGGCCTTGTATGCCGCAAAAGTCGAAGCTGAACTGGCGTCGCGGTCAAAGTCAGAATTCATTTCCAATATGAGCCATGAATTGCGCACCCCCCTCAATGCCATTATCGGCTTTTCCGAGATGATGGCCAACAGCCCGGAGACCGCAGCCGACAAGGTGAAACTCTATTC
>JANOTU010000411.1:0-1956 GCA_031416515.1 Hyphomicrobiales bacterium | reverse complement strand
CCTTGGTCTCAAGTTCCGTATCCATCATTCAGTTCACTCCTTGTTGCAACACGTCTTCGCCCGCGCGCTTCACAAATGAAACGCGGGCCCCTTCCGCCATGGGAAATGTCACCAGCGACACCTCCCACAAATCCACGTGATGCAGGAGCCTGGAACCAGTCCCCTTGTCACGCGAAGCCGATACCGTCTTGAAACCAATGGAAAGGCCGTCCAGCCCGCCGCTCTCCAGAAGCGCCAGCAGCTCCGCCGCGCGCTGCACGTTGGGTTCAAGCCGTCCCATCACATAAAGCCCGCGCGTGGTTTCGCGCATCTCCAGCCAGACGCCCACAGGCTCGGCTGGATCATGCTGAAACAGCATCCGCACGGCGCGGCGCCTGGCCAGCGAGCGCGCGAACGCCCCCGGCATCACCACATCGCCAGCGCCGTCGCGCTCGCCAAAAACACTGGCATATCCCACAAACACCCCCGAGCCCGAGCAAGCCGATAGCGGCCGCCCGGCCCAGGATTTCTCCGGCCGAGTCTGCATGTTTTGATCCTTGTTTGAAGATTAGGGGCGAATGGCGAATAGCCACCCCAATTCGCTATTCGCTATTCGCTACTCACTACTCACTCTCTCCATACCCAACCGCCGCCCGCTTCTCGTCCCGCGTCAGGAAGCTCGCCTTCTCAACGCGCGCCCACAGCGCTTCCCGGTCCAGCGCCAGCGCTTCCACCTGATCCAGATCAGGCACCAGTTTCAATTCCAGAAACCCGCTCATCGCCTCCGCCATCCGCCCCGCCAGCGGCACCACCGTCTGCCGCCAGAAACTGCGGTTGGCCTCGGCATAATTGGCAAAGGTGTTGTCGCCGGGAATGCCCAGCAGCATCGGCGGCACGCCGAAGGCCAGGGCGATTTCCCGCGCCGCGGCGTTCTTGGCCTCGATGAATTGCATTTCCTTGGGGCTGTAACCCATCTCTTTCCAGTCCAGCCCGCCATCAAGCACCATGGGCCGCCCGGCATTCGAAGCCCCCTGATAGCTCGTCTCCAGCTCGCGCTTGAGCCGCTCAAATTGATCCGTGGTCAGATGACCGTCAGGGCCCCCATAAATCAACGCCCCCGAAGGCCTGGCCGAATTATCCAGCATCGCCTTGTTCCAGGCGCTTGCCGCATTATGCGTGTCAATCGAACGCTGGGCTGCTTCCAGCGGCGACATGCCGTAATGATCATTGAGCGGATTGAACAATTTCACATGCAGCACACTGTCGCGTGGCACCCGCACCGATCGTCCGTTCACAGAATATTCAAACGCCTCCGCCCACCCGCTCGCAGACGCCACCGCCTTCATCCGGTCAGGCCGCAGCGCATGCAGCTCCCGCACCTCGCCGTCCACCGCAACCTTCTCCACATAAGCGTTCCCCGCCACCAGCAAAAACCCAAACACCATCTCAAAAAACTCGCGGCCATGCTGGCCGGCATTGGGGCGGCTCAGCAGCGGATGCTCACGATCATCAACCAGCATCGGAACCGACGCTGCGGCTTCCGCAATCATCCGGATGCAGCGATACCCCACCGGATTCCCGGCAAAGCCCTCCCTCGCCAAAGCCGCATAATTGCGCGGCGTCCAAACCGGCCGCCCGGCCGTATGCACCGAAATCATCGGCGCCACTCTCGAGCGCTTGTGCTCGGTAAAAAACTGTTTCAATCTGTTCAGCATGGTTATCCTTTCTCCAAACCCCAAGGCCCCCTCCGGCGCTCCGCGCCCCCACCCCCGCAACCGGGGGTGGAAAGAAGTAGCAATTGCCATCCATTCCACCCCCCATGCGGGGGTGGTGGCATGCGGTACGCATGACGGAGGGGGCCTGCCTTGAACCTGCGTGACCGCGCCCGAATCCTCCGCAAATCCATGACCCCGCAAGAAATCATGCTCTGGTCGCAACTCAAACATCTCAACCGCGAGGGCTATCACTTCCGCCGCC
>JANOTU010000410.1:0-2547 GCA_031416515.1 Hyphomicrobiales bacterium | reverse complement strand
GGCGCAGCGGGGACATGGTCCATGTCCAATGGCAAGGTAACCGTCCGCGTCAGCGATTGCGGCCCCGGCATTTGCGGCACCATCGTCGGCCTCAAGGAACCAATCAGCAAGATTGACGGCAAGCCCAAGGTTGACCGCGAGAACCCCAACCCGTCTCTGCGCAAGCGCCCCCTGGTCGGGCTCGCCATCCTGATTGGCATGAAGCCTGCTGGCAACAACGCCTGGCAGGGTGCCATCTACAATCCCGATGATGGAAAAACCTACAAAACAACAGTGAAACTCGTCGGCAATACCATGAAGGTGCGGGGCTGTGTGCTCAGCATTCTTTGCAAGACCAACACGTTTCGCCGCCTGAATTAACTCTGGACTTTGCAACGCGGTTGCGATTGGCTAGAAGGACTCAAACGTTGGAGTTCGCATGCAAACGGAAACGCTGTTGCTATTGGTGCTGGGCTTTTCGCTCGCAGCAATAATATTCTTGTTCCTTGGCCGCGGCATCTGGTCTCTCGCCCTTCGCCTGGGTGGGCGGCGAATGCAAAAGCAGGTGCCATCCACCGTTGCTGAGTTGCAAACCGAGCGCGACCGCTTACGCGCTGAATATGCGAAACTGACGCAGAAGCTCGGTTCCCGGCTGGACGGCATCAAGGCCCAGATGGCTGAGCAGATGGCCGAGGTCACCCGCAACCGCAACCGCATTGAGACGCTGGTGGCGGAACTCAGCGCCCGCGACGCCGCCATCACCGCTGCGGAAGAAGAAATCGCCACCCACCGCGCCCATATCGCCCAGCTTGAAACCGAAGCAGCGGAATCACAGAACCTGATTTCCGAACTGCATCTCGAAATCGAGAGCAAGGCAACCGAGCTTGAGCAAAAAAATCTTGAAATTGATGGGAAATCCAATGAAATAGCAGCCTTGGGCGTCACCATCGCCGAGCGCGAGGAGCAGATCGCGGCACTGAACGCGCCCGTTCCAGTTGGCCAATATGAGGGTGATTCGTCTGCCGTTGACGAACAGTTGGAGCGACATCTCAGTGAGCTGACATCCTATTCCAGCCAGTTTGCGCCACCCCCGGAGGTTGTGCAGAGAGAGCGTGAACTCGATGAACTGGTGGCCCGCTCGAACCCCTACGCGTCAAAGATCAAACCAACACCCAGGGTCTACGCCGCCGAAGCAGCTATCATCGCGTCCGAACAATATGCCCTGCCGCCCGAACCTGAACCACTGACGCAGCAGGCTGAGACTTTATCCACGAGATCGCGTTTTTTTGGCAAGCGTCAGGAGCCCCTGCCCGAGGTGGACACAGCCGCCAGGGATGCGCCCGCAGCTGCTGAAACAGACCATGGTGCGGCAGATGAGGAACTTCTCCGCCAGCAGCTTGAGCAGGCCACCCGCGATCTTGAGTTGCTGGAGAAGGATCTCGCAGGTCTTCAGAATGACTGGGAGCAGGACCCCGGCGAAGTTGAGGCGCAGGTGGCGCAAGAGAACGAGCTGGCAACCCAGACGATGTCGCCGCTCGAACGCCTGGCGATGCTCTACAAGAAAGACGCTACAACCTGAGCTTTACCGCTAAAACTGTACACCTTTGGTCAGCGCCCCATCGATGATCAGGTTGGTCCCTGTGGTGAAGCTGGAGGCGGGGCTGGCGAGGAAGACGATGCCAGCGCCCACTTCTTCAGGCGTTGCCATGCGGCCTGTGGGGTTCAGCGCCATGGCTGACTTGAACAGGTCCGGCATGTTGATCTCGACATATTCCCACACACCGCCCTTGAAGTAGACGTTGCCAGGCGAGACTGAATTCACCCTGATCTGCCTGGGCGCCAGCTTGTGGGCGAGGCCATGGGCGTAGTGGATGAGGGCGGCCTTGAAGGCGCCATAGGCCGGGGCGGTGAAGTCGATCTCGCGGCCTGAAACCGATGAGACGATGACAATTGACGGATGCTTTGATTTTTCGAGATGCGGAAGGCTGGCGTTCACGGTGCGCACCGTGTGCATCATGTCGATCTCGAACTCCGCCTTCCAGGATTCTTCGCTGTCTTCCACAGCAGCCAGCGCCGAGACGTTGGCAACAACAATGTCAATGCCGCCCAGCGCTGTGGCGCTTTGCAAAACCCAGCCCTCAAGTGCGGCCTTGTTGCCGACATCAATGGCTTGCCCGAAACTCTTCACGCCACCCCTGGACAGTGCTGCAACCGTGCTTTCCACGTCTTCGGCATTGCGCGCGCACACCGAAACATTGGCTCCTTCGGCCGCAAAAAGATCAACAGCGCGCCTGCCGATGCCTTTGGTGCCGCCGGTTACAAGCACGTTCAATCCTTTTAGTCTCAAGTCCATTTTCGTCTCCTGATATTGTCCTGCGATTGGAACTTGACATCAGCGTTGGCCCAAGTCCATCTTCTTTTTTTCTGGGAGCCAGAAGCGATCGTCACCGCAGTCAGAGAGCATTTCGAGGAATTGATCCGGACAGCCGATGGCTGGACTACCGTGCGCGATGCCGTTATCGCCAATTCCTGGAAGCGCTGCATCAATGGGCATGGGCTTGACCCAAG
>JANOTU010000409.1:0-2657 GCA_031416515.1 Hyphomicrobiales bacterium | reverse complement strand
GCGCTTGGATCAGCGCCGGGATAAAGTGGCGCCGATTTCGGCCCCGCATTTCCGGCTGCGGCGAAAAACACCACGCCCTTGTCAGTGGCTTCCCGCATCAGCCGGCTGAGCATCGGATCACGCGGACCGGCAAAGCTCAGGTTTTGAATGGCGGCTGACTGCCCGTAGGCCCAATCAACGCTTTTCAGGATGTTGTAGCTCACACCGTTCATCCGGCCTACCCCGTCTTTGGAAAAGCACTCCGCCACCAGCAAATCCGCATTCGGGGCGATACCCATGAGCAGGCCCTGCGCGGCAATGGCGCCCGCCATGGCCGTGCCATGGCCATCAGGGCCATCGGAGGGGGTATCGACAGACGAATAGCTGGCGCGGATCGCGGTTGCCAAAGCTGGATGTGTCGTATCGACACGGGAATCAATCACCGCCACGACCACATTGGCCCCCGTGACAAGCTTGTGGGCGTCAGCCACCCGCAACTGCTTGTGGGCATATTGCAGGTTGGTCATGGCGGTGGTTGCGGTTTCGGCAAGCTCATAGATGTAGTTGGGCTGGGCTTGCTCGACATTGGGATCAGCTTCGAGGGCTGCCACCACCTGGGCCACGCTGCGGCCATCGGTGATCGCATAGCGGTGCACTGTGCGCTGGATTGTCACAAGTTCAGCTTCCGCGATGCGGGTCAGGCTCTGCGCGGCGATAACGCTGTCCAGCGCGGTTTCTGGCGCGGTCGGCTTCAGGATAAACAGCACTTCATCGCGGCGAAACCGCGTCTCGCTCGCGGGGGGTATTCGTTTCCTGGACGTGGCGATTTTGCGTGCTGGTTTTTTCTTGGCAGGCTTGGCAACAGTGCTCTTGGCTTTTCTGGGCGTGGTGGCCGTTGAGGGTTTCTTTTTCTTTTTCGCCAGCGTCAAAAGGTCAATGGCGATGCCGATGCTGACGCCGTTGTTATTCCCTTCGGGATTGGCGGATACGGGTGGCGCGAGCGTGAACAAGAACATGGCGGCCACCAGCGCTGCCAATAATCTTCTAGTTTGTGGTCTCATGTCAGTTCTCCTGCGGAGGAGCCTTTGCCGAGAAAATGATCATATCACGTTTTCCCTGAAGTTGCTGCAGAACTTTCTCTCCCTCAGGCCCGGTTGCCTCGGACACAGCCACTTCCACCACATAAAGCCCGCCGCCAGTTGGCCCCTGGACAATTCGGAGACCCAGACTGTCCAGAAGGGTAGTGACCTGCTCCACCGTGGCGCCCGGCGCAAAGCCAACAATCAACCTGGCAGTCGCTTCCGACTGGCCTCCAGGCTCCACCGATGCCAGTTCAACGCCCGGACCCTTGAGGCCCATGACACTGATGGTCACCGTTTGCAGGGCAATCACCACCGCCAAAACCGCCGCCACCGCCGCCAGCGCCCGGGGCGACAAGGATACAACAAAGCCCCGGAAGGCCTCCGCCAGAGACAGCTTCAAAGAATGCCGCCTGGCCCGTCCCGACGCCGCAGCGGCGGCCATGATCCGCTCAAGGGTCGCGGCAGGTGGCGGCGTGATCGCCTCATTGCTTTCAAACGCCGCCTGCTGGTCTTCGCGCGCCAGTTGCAGCGAGCGGCGCAAATTCTCGTCATGGGCCAGCGCTTCGTCGATTTTCTTGCGCGATGCTTCGTCCAGCGTGCCATTGACATACCACGGCAGCAGCAGTTCAAGTTCTTCGTTCATGGCCAGCCCCTGTCAATTCCGGCCTCGGCCAGGAGGCCCGATAATTTCTTGCGGGCGTAGAACATCCGCGTCTTGACAGTCGCCATGGGGATAGCAAGGATCAGACTCACCTCCTCAACGCTCTTTTCGTGATAATAGACCAAATCAATCACCTCCCGGTGTTCCTGTCCTAACATGTCTATACAAGATTTGAGCTTGATCCCCTTCTCGGATTTTTGTACAGCAATTTCAGGGCTATCGGCCTCATCGGCAGGCTCATCAATGGTGCCCGTCGGTGCCACCAGGGGGTATTTCCGCAGATGCGCCAAGGCCTTGTTGCGCGCCATCCCGCACAGCCAGGTGTTGACGGAGGAGCGGCCCTCAAACCGGCCCGCTTGGCCCCACACATCCAGAAACACCTCGGCCAGCACATCTTCAGCAGCGCCGCCATCGCGCAGCATGCGGGTGAGGAACCGGTAGATGCGCAAATGGTGCCGCGCGTAGAGGGTCCGCAGCGCCAGCTGATCGCCAGCGGAAATCCGCGCCATCAGCGCCAAGTCCATTCCGGTCGTCTCGAGCCTCTCAGCCATGAAAACCAGCGCCCCCAAGCCGACTGCCAACAGTCGTATCAGGGGCGCACTATACAAATTCAGGCTCAGCATTTCAAAGGTCCATTTTCATCAGAACAGGTTGAGGCCGATCTTGGCGATATTCTTGATCTTCAACCTGTTCTTGCCGCGCTTGGAAATCATCGACATGCCGCCCTTCTCCTTGCCCAGATTGTGGCTGCAGGTCTTGCGGCGCTTCTCGGTTTTGTCACCCTTCACCAGAAGTGTCACCGCCGTGATGGCGATGGCCTTGGCGATCTTGCGGTTCTGATGGGTTGACGGCCGCACACCCTGGGGCTTGGGTTTTTTCGACGGGCTGACTGACCGCACACCGTCCAACTCCTGTTCCTGGCGCAATTTCTCATC
>JANOTU010000408.1:0-2508 GCA_031416515.1 Hyphomicrobiales bacterium | reverse complement strand
GCTCGATGTTGACCTTCACATCCTTCTGCAGGCCCATCGAAGCGATAGTGGTATAGACGGTTGCCACATCGTAGTCATACTGATGTTTGGTTGGTTCCTTCGGCTTCGGCTCGATGAGGATCGGGCCCTTGAAGCCGATCTTGTGCTTGTAATCCACCACCAGCGAGAGGAAGCGCTTGGCCTGTTCCAGCTCGCGGCCGATATCGGTGTTGAGCAGCGTCTCATAGCCCTCGCGCCCGCCCCACATCACATAGTTTTCACCACCAAGCCCGTGGGTCACATCCATGCAGTGCTTCACCTGGGCAGCACAGTAAGCAAACACATCGGGATCAGGATTGGTGGCGGCACCGGCCATGAAGCGCCGGTTGGAAAACATGTTGGCCGTGCCCCAGAGCAGTTTCTTCTTCGACTTCGCCATCTTGCCTTCAAAGATTTTGGCGATCGCCGTCACATTGGCGTTGAACTCCGCCAGCGATTTTCCTTCCGGGGCGATATCGAGATCATGAAAGGTGAAATGCTCAACGCCCAAGGCATCGAGTGTTTCAAACATGATGTCGGCCTTGGCGCGCGCTGCGGCCATGGGATCAGACGCATGGTGCCAGGGCCGCATGAAAGTATCGCCGCCAAAGGGATCTCCGCCCGGCCAGCACAGCGTGTGCCAATAGCACACCGCAAAGCGCAAATGTTCGCCCATGGTCTTACCCAGCACTTTTTGCGTGGGATTGTAATACCGGAACGCCAGTTCGCTCTGGGCGTTCGGCCCCTCAAAGGGGATGGCGGACTTGATGGAATAAAAGCTCATGGACCTTGTATCTCCTTGATGGCCGGATAAATTTTCACATAGCGCTGGTACTGCGATTCGTAAGCCTCGCGCAGTTTTGCATCGGGCTGATAAGTCCTCGCGGTGCGGGGCGGCGCGCAAATCTCCTTGAACGATGCCCCCGTGGCCGCAATCAGCCCCAGACGCGCCGCGCCGAACGCGCCGCCGAAATCGCCATCGGCTGGCACATCAACCGGCACACCCAGCACCGTGGCGATGATCTTCAGCCAAAGCTCGGAGCGCGAGCCGCCGCCCACGGCGGTGACGCGGGCAACCTTGGTGCCCGCCGCTTTCAAGGCTTCCAGACTGTCGCGAAAGGCAAAGGCCACGCCGTCGAGCACCGCATGTGTCAGCGCCTGCGCATCGGTCTCATGGCCCAGCCCCATCACCAGCCCACGCACCTGCGCATCCGCCACCGGTGTGCGCTCGCCCGAAAGATAGGGCAGAAACAGGGCAGGGGAGGGGCCAGTCAATTTGTTCCCAAGTGCCCCCACAAGTTTGGGTGCGGGTGTTTTCATTACCCCCGCCAGCCACTCAAGGCTGGCAGCAGCCGAGAGTATGACGCCCATCTGGTGCCACGTTCCCGGCACGGCGTGGCAAAACGCATGCACGGCGCGCGCCGCATTGGGGCGGAATTTATCGTTGGAAACAAACATGACACCCGATGTGCCCAGAGAGATAAACGCCGCCCCCGGTGTCACAGCGCCAATGCCGCAAGCCGCCGCCGCATTGTCGCCGCCGCCGCCCGCCACCACAGGCCGCTTCGGCATCCCCCAGGCCTTCGCCACAGCAGCCGTCAATCGCCCGGTCGCATCGGTGCCTTCATAAAGCTTGGGCATCTGATCGGCGCGCATATGGGAAGCCTTCAGTAGCGCATCCGACCATTGCCGCTTTTCGACATCGAGCCAAAACGTCCCCGCCGAGTCCGACATGTCGGACGCATAGTCCCCGGTCATGCGCAGGCGCACATAGTCCTTGGGCAGCAAAACCTTCGCCACCTTGTCAAACACTTTTGGCTCATGCTTCTTCACCCATAGAAGCTTGGGCGCGGTGAATCCGGCAAGCGCGATATTCCCGGCAATCGCCCGCGCCCGCGGTTCGCGGGCTTCAATCTCGCCGCACTCGGCAAAAGAGCGCGCATCATTCCACAAGATCGCCGGCCGCAGCGCTTTGCCAGCCCCGTCCAGCAAAGTGGCCCCATGCTGCTGCCCCGAAAGCCCGATCCCCTCAACAGCCGCCACCGCCTTGGGCTTGGCCTTCGCAAGCGCCTTCACAACCGCATTGCATGCTTTCCACCAATCCTCCGGCGCCTGCTCCGACCAGCCAGGATGTGGCCGCGAGACCTTCAGTGAGGAACTGGCCGTGGCTACAATCTTCTGCTTCGCGTCAACCAACACTCCCTTGACCGACGATGTTCCAATATCGAGACCCAGATACATGGCATTTTCTCCCTTGCCCTATGTGTCTCCCCTGCAAGCCATTTGTCAATTACCCGTGAGGCCGCCTTCGACTATTGAATGGGCATGTCAAAATCCTTCATGGTCACGGCAAACTGGGATCAGAATGCGCAGGTCTTCACCTCGCAATCCGATATTCCCGGTCTGGTCGTCGAAGCAGAGACCTTCGAGGAATTCATCTAGTTGGTGCGCGCCCTGGCCTCCGAAGTCATCGCCGCCAACCTGCCGAAC
>JANOTU010000407.1:0-8443 GCA_031416515.1 Hyphomicrobiales bacterium | reverse complement strand
CGGCGGGGCTGGCACCGAGCACGGCGCTCATGATGGCCTGGATCGGCGCATAGGCTTCCGGGCTTGAGAGCCGCATGGTGCCTTCATAGTGGATGGTGGCGCCGTCCGCCCACACCCGGTATTCACTGGTCTTGACTTCCATTCTCTGTTCCTCCGATTACGCCAATGCCAGGGCGACATGGGTTTCGATCCGCACCGCCTCGCCCTCTGGTTCAAAGCGCCAGCCCATTTTGGCGCCGTAGTCATTCATCATCGTCAGGATGCCGAGACCCGAACCATCTTGCCCCAGCGCATTGGCTTCGATGCGTTCCAATAGCAGGTCTCCGGAATCGCGCGAGGTGATTTCCGTGAGCAGGCCCTGAAACCGCTCGGCGTGTGCGGCGGCGGCAAGGTTGGAAATCCGCAAATTGAAGACACCCTCCACAAGGGCCGCCTCAAGGGTGATGGCGCCAGCCCCAGCCAGGCGGAATTTCACGGCATTCTCGAACAGTTCATTGGCGAGATAATTTATGCTGTGGCGCGCGTCATTGCGGTCAAAGCCCGCAAGCCCGGCCAGATTTCCGTAAATCTCCCCCAGAAATTCCGCTGTCGCCCCGCAATGGCTCCAGCTCAGCGCCAGTCCCTCGTCCAGCGCGATGCGGGTGGCTGAGCTGTCCAGGGCGGCATCGGGCAGAAGCTCACCATAATTTGTGGTCATTGCCATCACCGGTGTTTCAGCACAACGAGCGTTATGTCATCATGGATTCTCTGGGTTGAAATGAAGGCCATGAGGTCAGCGACGATGCCCTTGCAGATGAATTCAGCCGAACCAGCGCTGTGCGCTGCCGCGCTGTCGCACAACCGGTCCATGCCAAACAATTCACCGTCAGGGCTTTCTGCTTCATTGATACCGTCGGTATAGAGGATCATCACATCGCCGGAATTGAAGCTGACGGTTTTGGTGGCGACGAAAGCCTCAATCTCAGGCTCAAGGCCAATGGGAAAGCCCAGGTCATTGGTGTCGATGCGCTCAACCGCCCCGCCGGCGCGCACAATCAGCACCTCCTCATGCTGGCCGGAAATCACCACCTCATCCACCCCGTAGTCGACGAAGGCCAGTGACAGATGCTTGCCGGATTCTGTGCGTTCGACGTTCTTGTAGACGGCGCGGTTGAGGACGTTGAGGAATTTGACCGGGTCACCGTCGCCCTGCTCCTGAAGGCCGCGCGCCACCGACTGCACCATGAGCATGAGCACCCCGCTTTCAAGGCCGTGGCCGGTGACATCGCCAATGCCCACCTTGATCCTGTCGCCCACTTGCAGCACGTCGTAATAGTCGCCGCCAATCTCGTCCGCAGGCTCCATGTAGGTGGCGATGTCGAGGCGGCTGATGGCCGCCAGCTCAGCCGCCTTTGGCAGCACCATCATCTGGATGCGCCGCGCCACATCAAGCTCGGTGCCGAGGCGCTGGTTTTCGCTTTTCAACCGTTCATTGAGCGCCAGATTCACGGCGTTGGCCGCGGCCAGTTCCTGGGTGCGGTCGGCGACGATGTGTTCCAGGTTCTCGGTGTGATAGCGCACGTCCTCGGCCATGGAGTTGAAGGCGACGCCAACCTCTCCCACTTCGTCGCCGCCGGGCTTTTTGATGCGAACCGAGTAGTCTTTTTCCTTGAGCCGCCGCGCCGCCGCGCTGAGTTCAGCCAGGCCCGCCGTGATGCGTTTGGATATGGCGAAAATCGCCGCCAGAACCATCAGCATACTGAGGATCAGGGCGATGATCTGCCCCTTGAAGATGCGGCTGGTGGCGGCGGTGACTTGTTCTTGCGCTGCGTTGAGGGAGGCGTAAATCTCAGCGTCAGGCACCACAAAGCCAAGGTAGAGCTGTGTGGCCCCGATCGCGCCAGGTCCGGTCCAGAGATTGCGCGCTCCGAGGTGCCGGAGGGCGATCATGTGTGAAACCGGGGCGCCGTTCTGCTCCAGCCCAATATGGTTGATCACCGGGCTGTCGCCTTCCGGCAACTTCAGCGCCGCAATCGCGGCCTGTCCGCTGTTTTGAAGCCGTCGGTCAAGCGCTGTGATACCCTGTTCGCTGCCCGCATTGGCCATTTTAAGGCCAAGTGTCTTTTCGCCTTCAGAGGTTATGGCAAGCACATTGCCGGAGCTGCGCACCAGAAAGGCAAAGCCGGTTTCGGCAATCTTGACACTTTCAACAATCGCGGCAAGCTGCTCGAGAGTGACATCGGCAGCCGTCATGCCGACAACATCGCGGCGGTCGCTGGTCCACAGCGGATGAAAGAAACTGACGACAAGCTTGCCGGTGGTGGCATCAACATAGGGAACTGTTTCGGTCACAAAGTCGCCCTTGACCGGCACCAGATCGGGCTGCTTTGCCCATGCCTGCCAGCCCTCATAGACACCGGGGAAAAAGAAATCCCAGAAATTGGCCTTGTTGTGGCCGGGATAGAGCCTGTCGAAAGTCTGCGCCTGCGCGGACCAGGGCGTTGTGCGCATGATCGGCATGGATCTGGGGCCGACATAATAGGCTTGCAGCTTCGCCGCGCCCGAGGCCATCAGATTGGCGCTGACCAGATCAAAAATCGCCGTGTCGCGCGCCAGTTTTGCGACATCGGCGCGGGGGCGCTTGTCGGCGTCCAGCAGATAACCCCAGATGCTCAGCACCGACGCGCCAGGCCCGCTCTGCGCCCAATCACCGGTTGCGTCATAGCCCAGGGCCGCATTGAATTTTGCATCGCCGGCGATGGCCCCGCCAATCGCCTCGCCCGCCGCCTGATTGTCGATCAGCGACTGCATGGCCCCGGCCAGAGTCGCCACTTCAGAATGCACCTGATCGATCAGCAGATCGACTTTTCCCGCCGTTGTCTCGATGTAATTGCTCAAGTACTCCTGGCTGGCGCGGGTCAGGCCGCTTTCGATCTCGCGGGTGGCATCGCGGGACAGCTCAGCGACGTTCATCAGCGCAATGCCGCCCGACAGCAACATGCCAAACAGCACGGCAGCGCCGACAAACACCACAAGCCTGGCGGGCAAGCTGCGCGGCATGGTTATAAGGGCCATCAGGGTTTGCGGCCGGAGGCCACCCAGATGGGCCAGCCGGCATAGCCCTTGGGATGCAGCGCTGCGGCAATGTGATCCTGGTAACCCTGGTGGAACCGGGCAAGAAATTCCGGGCTGTCGCCGCGCTGAACCGCCCACTGGCCGGCGTGGACCGCCTCCCAGGCGCGGATGACATTGGCGAAGTCTTCCGGGTCGCCGTCAAGGTTGGTCACCATGAAGCTTTCCATTTTCACATCCTCAAAGCCGCCATCAAGAAGCAGGCGGCGGCTCTTGGGGCCAAGCTCGATGTCCATCTGCATGTGGGCGAAAAGTTTCGCCAGCTCATTGTAGGTCCACTGAATGGTCGCAGAGCGGGGCTCGCCCAGACAATGCGAGTTCTTCTCATTGGTGACATAGACGCGGCCCCCTGGCCTGCAGATGCGCAGCAACTCCTTGAGGATCAGTTCTGGCCGGTTGAATATCTGGAGCGACAGGCGGCAGGTGACAAAATCAAACTGGCTGTCCGCAATCAGCAGGTTGCTGGCATCGCCGTGGACATACTCAATGCCCTGGATATTGAAATCGGCGGCGACCTTGCGGGCATAGGCCAGGCTGCTTTTGGCGTGATCAAGGGCCAGAAGCCGACTGGGGGCGAATTCCTTCTGCAGCAGCACCGCGAAATCGCCAATGCCGCAGCAAATATCGGCCACCGCCATGCCTTTCTCCAGCCCGTGACGCGGCAGGATCTGGCGCTCGTGATGCCAGGCCATTTTGGTTTGGGTGCGAAGGATGGGAATGATGCCGGGATCCTCCAGCGCCTCCTGGCCTGGGTAGAACTCCTCGTCATAGAGCACAACCGCGACATTCGGGCTGATGTCCCTGAGCATGCCAAACTTGCGCGCCGACCAGCCGACAAAGCTTGAGGTGATGACAGAGATCTTCAGATCAGGCTTGGCTTCGCACGCCGCCCGCACCAGTCCGGCAATTTCCCGGAAGCCCACGGAGTTAAGCTGGGCCAGGCGTTTTGCATTCAGATAAAGCGTGCCGCTGGAGGCGCGCAGGGCGCGCGCGAAAATCTGGCGGAGCTCGCCCAGGTCTTCCGCGCCATGCGGGCGCATGCAACCTGCCAGCATGAGTTCCTGATTGTTTTCATCAAAGCGGATGGTGAAGGTCATGGGGGTGTCAGTCTTCAAGCACAATATCAGTGACCAGCTGCAACGCGCCGGGCGCGCTGCCACGCAGCGTGAGGCGCGCCTTGTAGTCAACCGCAAGCTCCATGATGCCGCTGGCGCCGTCTCCGCTCAGCATGGACTGCAAATAGCGCTCCGCCGCATCAGGCCGGGCGCTATCGGCGATGGCTGCCTCATAGTATGCGCGGGTTGGGGCATCGCCAGGCAGCGTCAAGGCAATGCGGTCAGTGGCGCCGCAGCGCGATACGGCGCAGGCGATGGCCCCGGCGCCGTGATGATTGCGAAATGCTGTTTCAAGGAGCTCGTTCAGAACTGACGAGAACAAATTGGCGTAGCGCAGGCTGTCAGCGCGGGCGTGGCTCACCATCGTGGCGACATAGGATGCGATGCGGTCGCAATGGGTCCAGTCGGCAGCAAAGGCCTCCGCTGCCATGCTGATTTCAAACACCTGATCGAATCCCGTATCCCCGCCTGCCATGGGCGCACTATGTTTGGCCTTTGAGCAGTTGTCAAACCGCCAGCGCTCAGTGTCAACGCAAAGTGAGAATGTCCCCATGAATGAGTCCAACCAAAACGGGATTGCCACAGCACACGCGGAAATTGCCCGATTGAACGCCGAGTTCCAGGATCTGCAAATTCTCCATGAAGCCACCATCGCCCATGGCGAGGCGGTGGAAGACCAACTGGCGGAGGCCAATATCCTGCTGCAAACCACCCAGAAGCGCCTTAATGAGGAATTGCAAGCAACTGGTGAACAAAAGATATCGAGGGTCAGTTTTGGTTATTGCGGCATAAGTTCTTTCTCAAACAAATTCATGGCAGCGCCTTCTCAAAACAAGCCCTGCTGCGCGGCGCTGCCGCCCTGCCCCACTTTTTGCGGTCGAGTACGGGAAGCCGTGCGATCTCCTCGCCCTTCTTCTGTTCGGCCAGGCGCAGTTCGTAGAGCTTTTGGAGGTTGAGCCAGAACTCGGCTGAGGTGTCGAAAAAGTGCGCCAGGCGCAATGCGGTATCGGCCGTCACGGCGCGCTGCCCATTCATGATCTCGGTAACGCGGTTGACCGGCACTTGAAGCTGACGCGATAGCTCTGCCGCGCTCATGCCAAGCGCCTCCAGGTCTTCGCGGAGCGTTTCGCCAGGGTGGATCGGTGTTCGTGCCATATGAACCTCCTATGATTACTTCCTAATGGTAATCGACGATTTCAACATTCACGGGTCCGGGTGATCCCTTCGGCCACTCGAAGCATATCCGCCATTGATCGTTGATGCGGATGCTCGGCTGGCCCTTCCGATCACCGTGCAACGCTTCCAGACGATTGCCGGGGCGTGCAAGGTCGCGCAGGTCAGTCGCGGCATCGAGCTGGTCGAGCTTGCGTTCGGCGGCCAGGTCGAATCCTGAGAAGGCTGCGACCCTTTCACCGTGGTAGAAAACCTCTGTCCGTTTGCCTCTAAAGCTCACGATCATATGCTTTCAGGCTAACAGGTCAAAATGCTTTACGTCAAGCATAAAGAACCGTGTTGCCGAGCCCCCTTCCCGTTATACTCAACCACGCGACAGACCATGATTTGCAACAAAGGGTAGCGTCCCCTTTGTTCGCCGGTATGTTGGTCCTGTGGGTCATTGTCAAACAGGCGGCGCTCCACTATCGAAAGTGGCATGACCAATTCAAAGGACAGCGAGATCGCCGCAGCACACGCGGAAATTGCCCGGTTGAACGCCGAGTTCCAGGATCTGCAAATGCTCTATGAAGCCACCATCGCGCATGGCGAGGCGGTGGAAGACCAGTTGGCGGAGGCCAATATCCTGCTGCAAACCACCCAGAAGCGCCTCAATGAGGAACTGCAGGAGGCCTACAACTACATCCTCTCAATCATCCCGCCCCCGCGCCTTGAGCCGCCATTCACCGACTGGCACTTCACCCCCTCCACAGAGCTTGGCGGTGACAGTTTTGGCTTTCACGACATTGATGATGATCACATGGCTTTCTACCTGCTTGATGTTTGCGGCCATGGCGTGGGCGCTGCCCTGCTTTCAGTGACAGCCATCAATGTGCTGCGCTCCTCCGCCCTGATCAACACGGATTTTCGCGCGCCCGCCGCAGTGCTCGCCGCCCTCAATGCGGCTTTTCCCATGGAAAAGCAGAACAACATGTATTTCACCATCTGGTACGGCGTGTATCAGAAGTCATCGCGGATGCTGTCTTACGCCAGCGGCGGCCATCCCCCGTCACTCTTGCTGCGGGGCCGTGAGACAGCGCGCCAGCTCATGACGCGCGGTCTGCCCATGGGAACTTTTCCCGACATGAAATATAGGTCAGAGAGCGTTCAGATCGAAACGGGCGACCGGCTGCTGATCCTGAGCGACGGCACCTTCGAGGTTGAAAAAACCCCTGGCGACCTCCTGTCTTTTGAAGAGTTCGTGAATTTCGTGGCCGCCCCCGGCGGCGACACGCCGTCCCGCATTTTCGACTGGATCAAGGCTTTCAGCGATCAGCCGTCACTGCCCGATGATTTTTCGCTGCTGCGGGTGGTGTTTTGAAGAGGTCAAGCGTCAGATACGAACCAATTACCGTCATCACCGTGTCTCAATTATAGGGTGCAGTCCAGTTCTGGCATGGTAATTCTGTCACAGTAATTCATGAGTGTTCTCACAGACAGAATTCTGAGGTTGCTGCTTGAGGGCAAGAAGCGTTCGGAAATCGCGGGACTTCTCGGCTGCACTCGGCCCCTATGTGAATCTGGTGATGCGCCGCCAGCGCAAGTGGAATTTACGGGTGGCGAGTTGCCCGGCGGAAATCGCGGAATGGATCGAAGCGGAAGCACTCAAGCATGATGTGCTGCCGGGGGAAATGGCGCGGGCCATGCTGGTGGACGCGGTGAATGAAGCGATGGAGGGCGGGGGTTGAAGCCGCGCCCATGGTGGGAACAACTGTCACAAGACAAGCCGCTTGCATGTTGTAAGGCATTGCCTTACAAAGTGACGGGTGATCAAGACGTTTCTCCACAAGGGGCTTGCTGAACTCTGGTCGAAAGACCGGACGGCGCGAATCGATCAACGGATGCAGGGGCGCATTGTTGAGCGGCTGGACGCGCTCGACACGGCAAGCAGGGCCGAAGGCATGAATCTTCCGGGCTACGATTTTCATGGCCTGCGGGGCTTCAAGCCCATGCGCTACACCGTTCACATCAACGGTCCGTGGCGCATCACCTTCGAGTTTCCCGATGGTGACGCATTCCGCGTCAATTTTGAGCAATACCACTGAGGAGCAAAGCCATGGCTGATATCACCGCCGTTCGCAGCAAGTCCCGCGCCCCCACACCGCCGGGAAAGGTGCTGGCGGAAACCGTGCTGCCCGCACTCGGCAAGACCAAGACCGAAATCGCAAGGCACCTCGGCATATCGCGCCAGAGCCTCCATGACGTGCTGGCCTGCAAGCAGCCGGTGACGCCGCAAATGGCGGTGCGCATTGGCAAGCTTTGCGGCAACGGCCCCAAGCTCTGGCTGGCAATGCAGGCCGCGCATGATCTGTGGAACGCTGAGCAGACCGTGAACATCAAGGCAATCCCGACATTGCGGGCCGCGTGAGGCTCAGTCCTTCCCCATGAACCCGCGCTGCTGTTTTGTGCCGGTGGCAGAAAAGAAAACCCACCCGAGTTACCGTGAATTACCGTGACACGGTAATTCGGTAATTCCAGGAGTTGCTTGTCAGCCCGCCAGTATCGCTAAATATACAGTTTAGCCGGACTGTCGCGTTCTCGCCGGGATGAGCTTCATCGCCCTTCCTGGCGGCGCAAACTGATTGATCAGCATGGCGAGACCGGGCGAGCAGATCAGAGACAGCGCGGTCCACACATCGCAGCGCAGCACCGTCCGTTGATCCATTTCGTCCCATTTCCGCAATTGACGATCAACCATGAGCAAGTAGACATCCACGGCGCAAGTTTCTTCGCGTCCATCACGAAACCTGTCGAATTCGAATGTTCCGATGCAGCGCCGTTTTGCCTGGCCGACAAGTCCGGCTTCTTCCAGGGCTTCCTGGGCCGCTGATTCATGCGGCGCGAGGCCGCGAATCAGTTTGCCTTTGGGAATGATCCAGCGTCCGCTGCCTCTGGCGGTTACGAGGCAAACATCTACCCTTCCGCCAGGTTTTACGAAGAGCGGCAGTGCGGCAATCTGATGCAATTTCCGGTCCATGTCGCCCAAGTGCCTAAAAAAATATAAT
>JANOTU010000406.1:0-1722 GCA_031416515.1 Hyphomicrobiales bacterium | reverse complement strand
CAAATCCGCGTTGACCCTTCAGGTAATCAATGCCTGCCGTCCTGGCGAAACCCGCTGGAAGCGAAACGGTGGTCGCACCCGTATCAATGAGAAAGCGTATGGTTTTTCCATTCACTTGCCCGACAGTCCAATGATGTCCCTGGCCATCTGCCGATATGGCCACCGCCGATCCGTTCTTTCCGGAAGCGGGCATGAAGTGCTGGCCCAGATCCAACGTTTGCTTTTTTCCCACAATATCGAAAACCGCCGTCTCGGAGGCGGTGCTGATGAGCGTCACATTTTCAATGGTCTTCTGGCCCACAGAAAGGGTGCGAGGCTCCTGACCATTGATTACCACCACCGCCTTTCCCGGAAAAAGCCCAACCAGGGTCACGCTGACCGCCCATGACGCGCCACTGCCCCACGCGGTCGCCAATACAAGGCACCGCGCCAAAGCGCGCGTAAAATTCCAGTTTGCGTTGCGTTTGCACACTATGAAGCCTGTTGCCATATTCCGCTTTTCTTCCGACGATGGTCCCGGCTATTTTGCCAGCTTTCTGGATCGCCATTCGATTCCGTGGAGGCTATTCAGGCTCGACGAGCAAGATGTGCTTCCGGCAGACCTCGATAGCTTCTGCGGATTCGTCTTCATGGGTGGAGCGATGAGCGTCAACGATGATTTGCCGTGGATACCGCCTGTCCTGGCGCTGATTCGTGAGGCCATTGCAAAAAACCGTCCCTGCATTGGTCACTGCCTGGGTGGGCAACTGATGTCCAAGGCGCTCGGCGGAGATGTGACTCCGAATGCGGTTAAGGAAATAGGCTGGAATCCGTTACACGCTGAAAACAACGCCGTTGCGCGGCAATGGTTGGGAGAGGACATCGTCGACCATCCGAACTTCACTACTTTTCAGTGGCACGGTGAGACCTTCGCGCTACCGAAAGGGGCAACGCGGATACTCACCGCGGAGGCTTGCCCCAATCAAGCTTACGTTATCGGCAATTCCCTGGGCATGCAATGCCATCTCGAAATGACGCCCGCGATGATTGAGGCGTGGTGCGGCGATTGGGCCGCCGAAAATGCAGACCCTTCACTGGCGAGCGTGCAAACTCCGGCAGAAATGCAGGCGGACATGCCGAAAAATCTGCATGCCCTCAAGCATTTGGCGGACCGACTCTACGGGCGATGGATCGCCGGACTTTCTGCAGGACAAGACGGCTAATCTTGCATTTCGCGCTGCCCGTTAAATCGGGCAGCCGTCTCGCGGGCGATGCGCATACGGATCGAAATCCACGCTCGACCTCAAGCACTGTAGCGCCTTCCCGGGCACTTTCACCTGGTGAAGCCCGCCAAATGGCGTTCTGCGTATTGTGGAGGGCTAATCTAGTCGCGGAAGTTGTTGAACTGTAACGGCACTTCTTCGACCTTTGATTTGCACAGCGCAATCGCCGATTGCAGATCGTCACGCTTGGCGCCCTGAACGCGCACGCTCTCGCCTTGAATCGATGTCGTCACTTTGAGCTTGGCATCCTTGATGTACTTGACGATTTTCTTGGCGAGTTCGATCTCGATGCCGTTTCGGACATTGACGATCTGCTTGACTTTGTCGCCGCCGATTTTTTCACGATTTTTTTCGTCAAGCATCCGCACATCGACACTGCGCTTGGCCATCTTGTTCAGCAGCACGTCCTTGACCTGGCCGAGTTTGAAATCATCGTCTGCGTATAGCGTCAGCTCAAGGT
>JANOTU010000405.1:0-8034 GCA_031416515.1 Hyphomicrobiales bacterium | reverse complement strand
GCGCGCAGCAGCTCGTAGAAGCGCTCGAAATCAAAATTGGGATCGCGCGGGGTGAGGAAAGTCTGGATGATCGGTCCTGAGTTGTGATCGCTCAACAGGGTTGAAAAACCCAGCCCACGCATGCCCTTGACCAGGGTCTGGGCGTTTCGCGCATAACGGCCGCCGCGCATGACAACGCCGCCTTCCTTCTCATGCTCTTTCAGCGCCTGATGAAAGGCGGCCAGCGCATGGGTGGGCGGCGTGAAGCGGAACTGGCCGGTGTCCTCCAGCCCCTTCCACTGGTCATGGAGATCAAGCACCACGGAATGGCAACGGCCTCTGCTTGCAATCAAAGGCCCGCGCTTGGCGATGACATAGGCAAATCCGGGTACGCCCTCGATGCATTTGTTCGACGATGACACCATCACATCAATGCCGGAACCCGCCATGTCGAGCGGCAGCGCTCCAAAGGATGACATGGCATCCACCATAAAGAAGCGCTTGCGCTCCTTGACCACCACGGCGATGTCGTGGAGCGGATTGACGATGCCGGACGTCGTCTCGCAATGAACCATCCAGACATGGCTGATGCTGGCGTCCTTGTCGAGGAGCTCGGCCACTTCCTGGGCGGTGGGGGCGGCGCTATCTCCCTTGTCGAGCTTGACATGGGGGCGAACGATGCGTTCCAGAATCTTGACAGCGCGCTCGCCGTAAGCGCCATTGGCGATCACCAGCGTCTTGGTGCTGCGCGCCGGGCAGAAGCAACCGAGCGCAGCCTCAATGGCAAAGGTGCCGGCACCCTGCATGAGCACGCATTCATGCTCGGCTATTGCATTGGCCAGTTTCAGCAGGCGCTTGCGGATGTCGGCGACGATGTTGCGGAACTCAAGGTCGCGCGAACCCCAGTCCGCCAGCATGGTGAATTTCACACTGCGCGAGGTGGTGAGCGGGCCCGGCGTCAAAAGCCACGGCATGTCCTCCTGCCCCGGTGGACCCTTGAATGACGGCGCGATGCGGTTTGGTAAGGCAGCCATGAAACACTCCTGTTGCTGCGGCATTTTTGGACGCTTGGGCGCTGGCGGTCAAATCCTGTTTATATGACCGGCGTCCACAGCACCTGGTCAATGCGGGTGGCCCCGGTTGCCAGCATGATCAGGCGGTCGAGGCCCAGCGCCACGCCGGAGGCGGGCGGCATCATCGCCAGCGCTGCCAGCAAATCTTCGTCGATGGGATAGCGCTCGCCGTAGATGCGCTCTTTCAAATCCATCTCCGCCTGGAAGCGGCGGCGCTGCTCAGCCGCATCGGTGAGTTCACCAAAGCCATTGGCCAGTTCCACCCCGCAGGCATAAAGTTCAAACCGCTCGGACACTCTCGGGTCATGGGCGCAAGGCCGCGCCAGAGCAGACTCAGGGGCCGGATATTCATACAGCACCGTGGGAGCTTGCGCGCCGAGATTGGGTTCAACCTCTTCAACGAGAATGCGGCTGAAAATATCGGACCAGGTGTCATCAGCCGCGACGCGCACACGCGAGGCTTTTGCCAGCCGGTCGCGGTCTCCCATGGTCGCCAGCAGGTCAAGCCCGGCATAGCGCTTGAAGGCCTCGTCCACGGTCAGCCATTCAGGCTCAGCGAAGGGATTGATCTCGCGGCCACGCCAGGAGAAGGCCTTGGTGCCCGCTGTTTCCGCCGCAAGCTGAAGCAAGGCAATGGCATCGGCGATGATGGTTTCATAGGGCTCATGGGCGCGGTACCATTCCAGCATGGTGAATTCGGGCGAATGGGTGAGCGTGCGCTCGCGGTTTCGGTAAACCCGCGCCAGATCGAAAATCCGCGTTTCTCCCGCCGCCAGCAGCTTTTTGCAGGCAAATTCCGGCGAGGTGTGGAGATAGCGCCGCTCATGGCAGCCATCGGGCTGAATGAGATCAGTGGCGAAGGCATGGAGATGGGTTTCATTGCCGGGCGAGATTTGCAAGGTGGCGCAGGCAACCTCAATGAAGTCCCGCGCCGCGAACCATTGCCGAATGCCGGCGATGATGCGGTTGCGGGCCAGCAGAAAGGGCCGTCGGTCGCGGTGGCGGTCAGGAGCAAACCAATATGACACGGGGGTTGGATTCATGTTGTTCGCCTGCTAATACGCGCCCCAACGCAATCGCGCAAATCCTGGAAAATCGAGAAATATTTTGGTCAAAATCATCGCAAGCGGGGCCCGCAAGGGCAATGTCATCGAGCACGAAGACGGCAAACTCTACGTTATTCTCAAAGCCGAGAGCATGCACCCCGGCAAGGGCACCCCCACCACCACCATCGACATGCGCCGCATTTCTGACGGCGTCAAAACCACGGTGCGCTACAAGACGACAGACGCCGTGGAGCGGGCCTATGTGGAAACCATCACCCACAGCTATCTTTACAAGGATGGCGACATGTATGTGTTCATGAACCCCGAAAACTACGAGCAACTGAGTGTTCCCGCCGACATGCTGGCCGATCAGGCGGCGTTCCTCCAGGAAGGCATGGAATGCCAGATCGCGCTCTTCAATGACGTCCCCATCTCCATCGAACTTCCGCTGCGTGTGACATTGGAAATCGTCGACACCGAACCCGCCATCAAGAACCAGACGGCATCGTCCTCGTTCAAACCCGCCGTCCTCTCCAACGGTGTGCGCACCATGGTGCCCCCGCATATTGCTGCGGGAACACGGATTGTTGTTTCCACTGATGATTCGTCTTACGTGGAACGCGCCAAGGATTAATTTTCCTGGTATATGAAAATAACACTTAACAGCGCGCGCTGATTGGGAGAAGGGACTTGACTGAGAGTGACTGGCCAGTTCAATTCGTAGCAGTTATTATTGGGCGTCGCCTAACCCGGACATATCACGCGCTCGCGACAGTGACTTGACATTATGGTGATTTCACTATGTACTGGTTAGGTGAATAAAAACCCGATTCTGAAGCCTCTGGTCTGGGTGGGCGCGAGCCGAAGGGACTTTCGCGCTTTCCCTGACGAGGTGAAGTCGGAAATGGGTTATGCGTTGTTTCTGGCGGAGTGCGGCGGGCGGCACCGCAAGGCCAAGACTTTCAAGGGCACCGGCGATGCGGGTGTTGTCGAGATTATTGAAGATCATCGCGGCGATACGTTTCGTACGGTTTACACCGTGCGGTTCACTTCGTGGGTTTATGTGCTGCATGCCTTTCAGAAGAAATCGAAAACAGGCATCGCCACCCCCAAGGCAGAAATTCGCTTGATTGAGCAGCGTTTGCGCGAGGCAATGCGGTTAGACGAGGAGACAGGACCATGACAACACGGATCGAACATGAAAAAAGCAGCGGCAATGTTTTCGCCGACATCGGCCTGCCCAATGCCGCTGAGCATCTTGTTAAAGCCAAGCTGGTGATGAAGATTGACGCGCTTATGCGCGAGCGCCGCCTGAAGCAGGTGGACGCGGCCCAACTCTTTGGCGTGAGGCAGCCGGATGTTTCAAAAATGCTGCGTGGCGACTTCCGGCAATTTTCCGTCGAGCGCCTCATGCGCTTTCTGGTAGCCTTGGGCCAGGACGTGGAAATTGTGGTGAAGCCGCAACGCGACAGCACCACTGCGCCTACGCTCCAGGTTGCGTAAGCGCATGATGATTTGACCATGTGGACAAAAATCTGATCCCAGAGTAGCTTCTCGTCTGGCAATCACTGAGGTGGCTACCGTTGGTTGGACAAAAACTGGGCAGACTTTTGAGAGAGTCTCGCCGTGCTGCTATGGGACTATGCAAAGAACGAATCATCGGACTTGACAGCCGCGCAACGGAAATTGCTCGCCCAGATCGTCGATGGTCTGCTTGATGATTTCAGGAGGCAGGGATGAAGAAACCGGATTTCGAAGGCTTGCTGAAGGGCCTCGGGCAAGCCCGGCATTTCGCCCGCACGGGCAAGCTTCAAGGCGGCCGCGTTCATATTCCCGCCGAGATCAACGTGGCCCGCATCCGCGCCAAGGCAGGGGCGACCCAGGCCGCGTTCGCCCGGCAAATCGGCGTCTTGGTGGCGACACTGCGGAACTGGGAGCAAGGCCGCCGCATGCCAGACGGCCCGGCCCGCGTCTTGCTCGCCCTTTTGAGCAAAGACCCGGAATCGTCACCCGCATATTGGAAAAGGCGGCATAGGGTTCCGCGCTTACGCCTGAACAGAAATCGGCATTTGGTGGAATGCGTCAGCGCCGTGCAACGCGGGCTCACGCTGGCAGGCCGAATGCAACGCCCAGAAGCTCTCCAGCTGCAAGGCCTGCAAGCCCGAACTGGCTTTCCCCGCGATCACTTGAGGCGGCGGAACACCGCCACCGTTTCCACATGCGAGGTCCATTTGAACTGATCCACGGGGGTGACCTTGGTCAGCGCATAGCCGCCCTCCACGAGGATTTCTGAGTCACGCGCCAGTGTTATGGGGTCGCAGGAAACGGCGATGACGGTTTTGACCTTTGATTTGGCAAGCTGGCGCGATTGCGCTTCAGCGCCAGCGCGGGGTGGATCGAAAATGACCGTGTCATAGGGCTTCAGCTCATTGGCCACCAAGGGCTCCTTCAGGAGATCGCGGATTGCGGCCTCGAAAGGTTTGAGCCCGGACGTCGCGCGCGCGGCAAGGGCGAGGGCTGCAATCGCCGGCTTGTCATTGTCGAAGGCGGCGACCCGGGCAGTTTCTGCGACACGCAGCGCAAAGGGGCCGACGCCGCAGAAGAGATCGGCCACGGATTTTGATGTGGCTGCAGCCGCCAGCACCAATGCCGCAAGCTGCGCTTCGCCTTCATTGGTCGCCTGCAGGAATGAGGCAACCGGCAACATCACATTGCCGCGTCCCATTCGTAGCGATGGCGCGCGCCGGGTGGCGATCACGTCGCCATTGACGGCGAGGCGGGCCAGATCAAGCGCATTGGCAAGGCCTGCGAGCTTGGGTGCCTCGCGTTCGGCAATCTTGCGCTCGGCTCTGACCGCAGCATCAAGGCCGCTGTCAGTGGCGGTGAGAGCGACATCGCAATCGCCGAGTTTCTCGCCCAGGGCGCGGGCGATGTCGGTGGCATTGGCGAGGGCGGGGACAAGGATTGGGCAGCGGTCGATGTCCAGCAGGTCATGGCTGCGCGCCATCATGAAGCCCGCTGTGACGCCGCCATCCTTCTTGCGCACATGCAGGCTGACCCGGCGGCGGCCAGCGCCATGGGCATCGATCAGCTCATCGACGTTCGCATTCAGATTGCGAAGGGCGGATTCGACCAGGCCGCGTTTCCACAGGCGGTAGGGTTGCGCGTCCCAATGCTGCAACTGACAGCCGCCGCAGGAGCCATGATATTTGCAAAAAGGCTCGATGCGCTCAGGCGAGGGCTTTTCAATGCGGATGATGCGGGCGCGCTCGCCGGCAACCTCGGCCATGATGGTCTCGCCCGGCAGCGCATAAGGCACATAGATTCCAGCGGCAAACCCTTCGCCGCGGCGGCCCATGCTGGTGATGGTGAGTTTTTGTTCGGTCATGCGGGGTAGGAAATCGCCATGGCGTAGCCAGCTTCCAGCCCGATCAGCACCCGACCTTCGGCCACATTGGAAAGTGTCAGCGTGGAGCCGAGCGGCACATCGTGCTCGACCAGCGGCCATTTCACGCCGAAGAGAGACAGGCCCACAAGATTGGTGAACGGAACAATGCTCAGGCGCGTGTCCGGCGGCAGGTCAAGCGCCATGTCGCCAGACAACACCGGATGGGCTTCCTCATCGCCGCTGCTGATGAAACTCACAATGCCATCGCCGGCCAGACGCAATGCCAGGCCAAAATGCCCCAGTACGTGGTCAGCCTGGCCACCAAGGCCACCAACCAGCACGAGCTGCTCGGCACCTTGCGCCCGGGCATGGGCAATGGCCAGTTCGCCGTCGGTCGCTGCCTTTTCAACGGCATGGGATTGGCGCGGCACTTTTTCATATTGCGCGAAAAGCCTGGAACCAGCGGAATCGAAATCACCGATCCACAGTTCCGGTGTGACCCCCAATGACGCAGCATGACGCATGCCGCTGTCGGCTGCGATGATGCGGGCACCGGCGATCTGGCCCCGCAACCGGGGCGTCACGGTGAGATTGCCACCGAGGAGGACTGCAAAAAGGGTCATCCTCTTTGATGACGCTTGTCAGGCAGCCGCGCAAGGGCTAACAGTCAACCCGCTCTCAACGGGGTGCCATGAAAGTGACTGAGAGGGGCTTGTTGCTCCAACCCGCTGAACCTGATCCGGATAATGCCGGCGGAGGGATTGATAGCGGTGTTCCCCGGAACTCCTGTCCTCCATCCGCTGCCAATGGAGGTTATTTTGAAGAAACTGCTCGCGACCCTTGGAATTTTTACGGCTTTGGTGGTCCCCGCCACGGCGGCCCAGACGCTCACCATTTATACCTATGACAGCTTTGTCTCCGAATGGGGGCCGGGCGCGAAAATCAAGGAAAGCTTTGAGAAGACCTGCGGCTGCGTGATCGAATGGGTGGCCCCCGGCGATGGTGTCGCCGTGCTCAACCGACTGAAGCTCGAAGGTGCCGCCACCAAGGCCGATGTGGTCTTGGGGCTTGATACCAATCTCACCGCGGAAGCCGCCGCCACCGGCCTTTTCGGCGCGCATGGGGTTGATGTCGGTTTGGCGAAGACCCCGCTGCCCTGGACCGACACCATGTTCATGCCCTATGATTTTGCCCATTTCGCCGTGGTCTATGACAGCGATGCGATGAAGACGCCGCCTGCCAGCCTTGATGAATTGGTGAATGGCGACCCGGCGCAAAAAATCATCCTTCAGGACCCGCGCTCGTCCACGCCGGGGCTGGGGTTTTTGTTGTGGATGAAATCGGTTTACGGCGACAAGGCGGGTGCCGCCTGGGCCAAGCTCAAGCCCCGTGTGCTGACCACCGCGCCCGGCTGGTCGGAAGCCTATGCGCTGTTCACCAAGGGCGAGGCGCCCATGGTGCTCTCCTACACCACATCGCCCGCCTATCATGTGATTTCGGAGAATAGCCAGCGCTACAAGGCGGCGGCGTTCAGCGAAGGTCATTATCTGCAGATCGAAGTGGCGGGGCTGATTGAAGCATCGCCGGAACGCGACTTGGCGGCGAAGTTTCTGGCCTTCATGATGGGGCCGGGCTTTCAGGATCATATCCCCACCAACAATTGGATGTTCCCGGCTGGGACGACATCAACGCCGGTGCCGCCAGCGTTTGACGCGCTGGTGAAGCCCGCGAAATCGCTGCTCTATGCGCCAGATGAGGTGGCGAAGAACCGCCGCGCCTGGATCGATGACTGGCTGAACGTGATGGCAAAGTAGAGCCATGTTTTGTTGCTCCCACTCTTGCAGAAAAAAGGGCCCTCATCCGGCCTTCGGCCACCTTCTCCCATTTGCGAAGGCGCAAACGGGAGAAGGCGCTTGATATTCATGGCCTTCTCCCGTGGCCCTTGCCATGGGAGAAGGTGCCCAAAGGGCGGATGAGGGCCCTTTGGCAGCCAGATTCGCACTCGCCGTCATTGTCGCAGCCATACTTGCCGGCTTTCTCCCCGTGGTTTGGCTGGGGAGCGCCACACTCTCATTTGACTCTTATCTCCTGCGCGTCACCGCGTTCACGCTGGTGCAGGCGGGGTTATCAACCGGGCTGTCACTGGCCCTCGCCCTGCCAGTGGCGCGGGCTTTGGCGCGGCGGGCGTTTTTTGGGCGGGGTGTTGTCATCACATTGCTGGCCCTGCCGCTGGCGCTGCCCGCCATTGTCGCGGTGCTGGGGATCGTTGGCGCGTTCGGCGGCGGATTCAATCTCTACGGCCTCACCGGCATTTTGCTGGCGCATGTGTTTTTCAATTTTCCGCTGGCCACGCGGATGATCCTGTCGCGCCTTGCCAGCATTCCGCCCGAGAGTTTCCGGCTGGGCGCGCAACTGGGATTCCGCGACCGCGATATCTGGACCCGCATTGAATGGCCGCAGATCAGGGCAGCCCTTCCCGGCATCGCGGTACTTGTCTTCCTGCTCTGTGCTGCGAGCTTCACCGTGGTGCTCACCCTGGGTGGCGGGC
>JANOTU010000404.1:0-2250 GCA_031416515.1 Hyphomicrobiales bacterium | reverse complement strand
CGCGGGCGAGACGCCCGCGCTCCCAGGCACGATTCACTTGCTGTTGGCTGCTCTCTAAACAAGAGCGGGCTGGCAGAAACGCAGTGCTTATTGTTGGGTGTCGCCCTGCCAAAAAATTATTGCTGGGGCGGGGTTTGTTTCAGGGTGGCTATTGCCGCGGATGCGCCGGGGGCGCCAGCGGCGCTGGCGCGCATGTACCATTCCATGGCGCGGATCGGATCGGGGGTCATGCCCTGAACCTTGAGTTCGGCATAGACGTTTGGATCAAAGGTCCGGCCAACACCAATGGCCGCTTCGGACAGCCCCTGGGTGAAGGCCAGTTCATAGAACTGCCGCGCCTTCACGAGGTCGCCCGACTTCAACAGGATATCGCCATTGGCCATGAGCTTCATGGCCTCCGCCGATACTTGAGGTTTGGGCTCAGGGGGCTCAGGGGCCGGTTGGGCCTTGCGCTTTGGCTTTACCGCAGCGGGCTTTGCAACGACTGGTTCAGGCGCGGTGCTGGCAACTGTCACTTCGCCCACGGGTTCAGCAATGGTGACGGTGATTTCCTTGATCGGGGCCGCAAGCTCGCTGGTTTTGACATCAACGGCGGCAATGGCCAGATCGAACTTGGGCGAACTGCCGGGCGGCACGACAATGCCGACATCTTTGATGTCTGCGGCCGCGAGCTTCCATGTGGCATCCTGGTTTTTTTTACCAGCGGTCAAATAGGCCGCCTCAGGCATGCCGGAAATCCGCAAGCTGAGGCTCTGGCTTGCTTCAGAGGGCTGGGCGTGCAGCAAGAGGGGGATGACGCTGTCGGCATCGCCGCTTACATCGGAGACATTCAGCGTCGCTGTGGCGATGGTCTTCTTGCTCACAGTGGTGGCATTGCCGAGGGAGGGTGCCGCCACCTTGGTTGCGGCGATGGGCGCCAACACCGCGGCGGGCTGGCCCAATGAGGCGGTGATATCGTTGTAGCGGCTGGTGCCATAGCCCGCCGCAACGCCCACCAGCGCTGCAAGGAAGCCAATTGCGACATAGGCTGCGGCATGACGCGGGCGGCTTCTGGCGGCTGCCACTGCGCGGTGCTTTCGCGCACGGGGGCCGCCGAAATCGCGGATTGCGGCGGGTTCGGGCGCGGACCTGTGGCTTTGCATGAAGCTACGCAGAGTTTCGGCTTCAATGGATGATTCAGCCTGCAGCGGGCGGTAATTATTGTCCGGCGCCACCGCTTGCGTTGCAGCCGGGAACCAGCCTGGAACACTACCCGCCTTCACCGGAGCTAAATCTTCCATATACTGCATGTTCTCATCCAGGCCCACGCCGTGCGGCTGCGCTGACTGCATCTCAGTTCTCCGTATCCGGTTTGGTTTGGAGGCGGTCTGCATGTTGTTTCAGGGCATCTTCGGCTGCTGCGTGGCGGCTCCAGCCAGGGACCTTTGCCGCAAAGTTGATGTCTGCCGCATTGTCGCGTCCGGGTTGCAATGCAGCAAACAGGGCATCGACAAGGCGGCGGGTGCGTTCATACTGTACAGTGCCGCGCGGCCAGTTGGAAGCAGCAATCACAAGTGAGGAAGATATTGTTTCAATTGATGTTTTATCCGGAATGAGATCAGGATAGTCGGCGTGGTGCAGCAACGAGGGCGAATAGGCGCCGTTCAAGCTGCCGGGCGCTGTGACGCCAAGGAAGTGCAGGCCTTTCACGTCACGAAGCTCAGCCAAGGGCTTGGCACCCACCAGAATGGCGGCATCGGCCTTGCCGGCGACCACGGCTTCAACGGCCCCGCTGCGGCTGGTTTCAAGAATTTTGGCTGATATTTCGTGGGCCGAGATCAGGAGCTGCGAGGCCACATAAGAACTGCTGGCGGTGGGGCCGGAGGCGATGGTCTTGCCATTGAGATCGGCCAGCGTGTCAATGCCGTCACGGGCAATGACATGAATATCAAGGTCCGCCAGCCTGACAGCGAAGGCCACCTTCGACCCCAGATCAGGGATCAAGCCATTGGTCTCCATGAACAGCAGCGTATCCGATGTGAGCATGACGGCGTCAACGCCGCGCAGCTTGACGAGATCGGTGAGGGCCTGCACCGGGCCCTTGCCGGCAATTGGCAGGATGCGCAGATGTTCCGAGTGATCAAGGCCGCGAATGAGGCGCTGAAGCACAGCCAGGGATTCAGGCGTATCGGCGAGCACACCGACAACGGCGCTGTTCGAGTTGGGTTCTTGCGCGACCGCCAATGAAGGCGCGACCGCAGCAGCCAGCAG
>JANOTU010000403.1:0-1646 GCA_031416515.1 Hyphomicrobiales bacterium | reverse complement strand
TGCGGTTTCAGAACTCAAAATTCCGCGCTGCTCCAGCCTGGTGATGGTCCAGCCAATATGCTTGCGGGCGATGCGGTTGCCGTGGTGGGCCCCGTGATAGGCGATGATGGCGGCGTGATGCTCGCGCACGATGGCCCCCTCTTGCGCCAGCGTTGGTTCAGCAATGCCTGAACCCGGATCAAGCTGCTCGGCGATCACCCCCGGCCACCACGGCCTGCCATAGGCGGCTCGGCCCAGCATGATGCCATCAGCGCCCGAGGCCGCAAGCATGGCGCGGGCGTCTTCCACCGTATCGCCATCGCCATTGGCGATGAGCGGAATTTTGATGGCCTCGCGCACTTTTCGAATCGCCGCCCAATCGGCCCTGCCCTTGTAGAACTGGTTGCGGGTGCGGCCATGCACGGTGATCAACGCCACGCCGGCGGCTTCCGCGCGGGCCGCCAGTTCAGGCGCGTTGAGGCAGTCATGATCCCAGCCGAGGCGCATTTTGAGCGTTACGTGAACTTTCACCGCCGCCACCGTGGCCTCGATCAGGGTGAGCGCATGATCCAGATCGCGCATCAGCGCCGAGCCGGAAAGCCCGCCCGTCACCTCGCGCGCCGGGCAGCCCATGTTGATGTCGATGATGTCAGCGCCAAGGCCTTCAGCATGCCTGGCCCCCTCCCCCATCCAATGCGCCTCGCGGCCCGCAAGCTGAATGACAAAGGGCGACAGCGCCTGCGCCCCCGTGGCGCGGCGCACCATGTCTGGCCGGGCGCGCACCAGTTCCTCGCTGGCCACCATTTCGGACACCACCAGCCCCGCGCCATGGGCATGCGCCACCGCGCGGAACGGCTCATCGGTGACGCCCGACATGGGAGCGAGAAACACCCGGTTGCGGGTCTGGGTCGCGCCAATGCTGATGCCCATTTTTTGTGCGGATTTCCAATGTGGTTATAATTCCGGCATAATAGCGTTATGTTGCAGTGCGTCAAGGAGTACATTAATTTCTCAGTAAAGGAAAATACCGCTTGACAGCGTACACTCAATCGGCTATCAAGGGCCATTCTCCAGACATCCGCCCAGACCCGTGAGCGCAAGGCCCTCCTCCCCGAGGGCATCGCTGAAATCCAATTGGCCGTTCGCGGCCATGGTAAAACACGAAGAAGGCGGATTGAAAAGACCGGATATAAGTACTAATTATCATACGGGCAAGGAGGTTTTCAATGGCACATCACATCCTCGCGGCAACGAGCGCCAGCGTTTCAGAACTGAAGAAAAACCCCATGGGCACCGTTGCGGCTGGCGAGGGTTTCCCTGTTGCGATCCTGAACCGCAATGAACCAGCTTTCTATTGCGTGCCCGCGAAAGCCTGCGAGGCGATGCTGGATCGGCTTGAAGACCTGGAACTGAACGCGGTTGCCGACTCTCGGGACGGACAGGCCATTCACAGGCTTGCCCTGGATGACCTATGACCTCGCCTTCCTGGACGAGTGGACACAGCAATCATGGTGTTTCAATTATGGGGTGCAGCCTGCCAGCGCGCTATTACCAATATAACGCACTGTCACTGTAATGCCCAACCCTCATCCTGAGGTGCGAGCCCTTGCGAGCCTCGAAGGACGGTTGCAGGTTCTGTACCTCGGGCCCTTCGAGGCTCGCGAAGG
>JANOTU010000402.1:0-4805 GCA_031416515.1 Hyphomicrobiales bacterium | reverse complement strand
GCGCACACCGCCAGGCTGGCTGGAGCTGGGGCGGGTGATGCAGGCGCAACCGCGCCAGATTTTGTGGCGCATCCGCATTCCGGCTGCCCTGCCGGGGTTGGCCATCGGTCTGCGTTTGGCGGCGATCTATGCGCCGCTGGGCGTCGTTCTGGGCGAATGGGTCGGATCGGCGCAGGGCCTCGGCTATTTGATGCTGCTGGCCAACGGGCGCGCCAAGATCGACCTGATGTTCGCCGCTCTGGCCGTGCTTTGTCTGCTGACATATGTGCTGCATCTTGGCATGGAAACACTGCTGCGGCGCTTGCCGGTTGCAGAAAGCCACTGAAGATCGGCGCATGAAACCATCGACTCGACGAATATCCGGAGAATCGTCGTGTGACTTACTTGTGACCACTGAGATTTTCGATTTGTTACCAAGGACTTCGCGCCCTATTGCTTCCGCGGTGCTTCCAGGCAATTCCGCACAGCAGAAGTCGCCATGTTTTGACGGTTGGGAGCGTGGAAATGGCGTCCATCAAGATTGACCGGCGGCCATGCGCTGGCCATGCGCTGGCCGGTGCCAGGCGCGCCGCGGCTCTGCAGGAGGCGGTTGCGAAACTGGATGGCGATGTCGCGCTACACGCAGCACGCATTGGCGCCATGTGGCAGAAGCGGCTGGAATGAGGCAGCCCGGATCTCTAATGTCGCCCGCTCATGCCGATTCCTCCCATGCTGAATACACCGCGCGCTGCCATTATGGCGGTATTTGGGGCGTTTGGCGCGGGGGTGGGCGCGGTTGCGGGGGCCATGCCGACGATCACCCGGGCGTCTGGCGTTGACAGTTTTGCGCTTGGCCTTGGCATCACCGGCAGCATGCTGGCCTCCATGCTGGTCATGTCATATGGGGGCCTGATCGCGCTCCATGCTTCCAACCGCGCCATTCTGCTATGGTCGCTGCCATGCTTTGCGGTGCTGACCATGGGACTGCTCACCAGCGCCTCTTTTGCAGGCTTCATGGTGGCCTTCATCCTGCAAGGCTTTGTCATCGGCCTCACCGACATTTTCATGAATGCCGAAGGCGTTGCCATTGAGCATGATGTGGGAAAACCCATTCTGACCATGTTCCATGGCAGTGTGTCGGTGGGCCTGCCGGTCTTTGCCATCCTGTCGAGTTTTGTTTCGATCATGATTGGGCCATGGGCCACGGGCATATGTGTTGCAGCGGCTTTCGCCGTCGCCTGGATCATGGTTTACCGGCTGGTGCCGGCGCGGGCCCTGGCCTCCGGGCACGGTTCGCGCATCGCTTCGATTGCCAACAAGACGCCGCTTGTCATTCTGGGGCTGGCGGCTGGGCTGATGGTGGCGGGCGAGATCACCGCCATTCTGTGGTCGGCCAAGCTGCTGGACGAGCAGGCCCCGCAACTGGCCGCCATTGCCGGGCTGGGGGCGGCGTTTTACGGGGCCTGCAACGCTCTGGTGCGGCTTCCCGGCGACCGCTTGCGGGCTTATTTTGGCGACTTGCCGCTGATGCTGGGCTCGCTTGTGGTGGCAATTGCCGGGTTTGCCGCCCTGGGGCTTTCACAATCTTTTGCGTTGAGTGTCGCAGCCTTCGCGCTGGTGGGTCTGGGCACGGCGGTGCTGACCCCGTGCGTGTTCACGCTGGCCGCGCGCTTTGTGCCCGCCAACCGCGCGGCGGGCCTGGGCTTTGTGTCGATGATCGCCGGCGGACCGCGCATCCTCGCGCCCTGGATTTTCGGCTGGATTGCTTCAGTCACATCGATCAGTGGAGCGTTCGGGCTTTTCGCCGGGCTTTTGATTGTGGCGCTGCTCTTGATCCTGGCGCTGCAACGGATAACCCGCTTGACTTGATCGCGTTGCGGCTTCCAGCCTCCACGGGCTTTCCGGCAGGATTGGCGCCGCATGATGTGAAGCTGCGCGAGATTGAAGCTTCGGTGAAGGCTCAAGCCTTCTGGCTGATATCGAACGCCAACTCGAGCACCATGTGACAGGGCGGTATTCAGCGTTTAACCGCCATGGGATGGGGTAGAAACATGAACGCAACTCATTCCCGTTCTTTCCTCCCCCTCGCGGGGGAGGTGGCATGCGCAGCATGACGGAGGGGGCCTTGTTGCAAGCACAGTTCCTCGTGGGCCAAGGCCCCCTCCGGCGCTCCGCGCCACCGCCGAGCGTCTTTCCACCGGCAATCTCAAGCGCACCTTCGTTGACCATGGCCTGTCAACCAACTGGTATGATCTTGACGACACGCTGTTCCTGCGCCAAGCCGTTCAGGTGAAAAACATCTGGATCCCTTACGGAGAATGACATGCTGAGAAACTTTGACAACCGCCTCAACGCCGACGTGATCAGAGCGCTGCGCGCCATGGGCCACGGCGATGACCTTGTCATCTGCGATATGAACTTTCCCGCCGACTCAACTGCGCGGGCGACCACATTGGGAAAGCTCCTCCGCCTTGAGAACCTGACTTGCGCACAGGCCGCCGAAGCCATCCTCTCCGTTTTCCCGCTCGACAGCTTTGTCGATCATCCGGCCTCGCGCATGGAGATCGCCGGCAAGCCAGGTGAAATCCCGCTTGTGCAGGCCGAAGTGCAAATGGCCATCGACAAGGCCGAAGGCAAATCCTGTCCCATGGGTTCCATCGAGCGCTTTGCCTTCTACGAGCGCGCCAAACGCGCCTATTGCGTCATCATCACCGGCGAGCCCCGCTTTTACGGCTGCTTCGTTTTCAAAAAAGGCGTGATCGCGCCCAAGGCCGGTTGACGCCCGGTTCGGCAGGCACGAACCCATGGATTTTCACATTCCCGCTGTGGTCGAAGATTACCGGCAACGGATTGCGGGCTTTGTTGCGCGTGAGGTATTGCCTTTGGAAAGCGATGCTGCTGCCTATGATGGCCACGGCAACATAGCGCCACGACTTTTGGACGAGCTCCGCATCAAGGCCAGAGCCGAGGGCCTGTGGTGCTTGCAGCTTCGCCGCGAGACGGGAGGCGGCGGGCTGGACAAGACCGGCATGGCTGTGTGCTACGAGGAGATGAACCGCTCGATCTTTGGCCCTGCGGTGTTCAATTCGGCAGCGCCCGATGACGGCAACATGATGCTGCTCGAAAAGATCGGCACGCCAGCGCAGAAGGACTGGTGGCTGAAGCCCGTGGTTGCGGGCGGCGCGCGCTCGGCCTTTGCGATGACGGAGCCCCATCCCGGCGGCGGGTCAGACCCTTCGATGATCCAGACCCGCGCTGACAGGCGTGGGGATTCTTATGTCATCACCGGTCGAAAATGGTTCATTACCGGAGCTGAGGGCGCTGTGAACTTCATCGTCATCGCCCGCACCTCCGATGATGAGCGCCACGGCCTCACGGCTTTTTTGTTCCACCGCGATCAGCCAGGCTGGCGCATCCTGCGCCGCATCGGCATCATGGGGCCGGAAGAACATGGCGGGCATTGCGAGCTGGAATTCGACGGACTCGAAATACCCGCCGCGAATGTGCTGATCAGAGAAGGGGCAGGCCTCAAGGTCACACAGATCCGGCTGGGGCCAGCCCGCCTTACGCACTGCATGCGCTGGCTGGGTCTCTCCAAGCGCTGTGTGGAAATCGCCCAGGCCTATGCGAGCGAGCGCATGGGCTTTGGCCAGCGCCTGGCCGAGCGCGAGAGCATCCGCGTCATGCTGGGCGGGCTATCGATGAAAATCGAAATCGGCCGTCTCCTTGTCATGAAGGCGGCCTGGGAGCTTGATCGCGGCGGCTATGCGCGGAAGGAAGTGTCGATGGCCAAGGTCCATGTCGCAGGCTTGCTGCACGAAGCCGCCGACATCGCCATCCAGATCAATGGTGCCCGCGGCTATTCCACCGACACCGTGCTCGAATGGATCTACCGCTACGCCCGCCAGGCCCGCCTGGTTGACGGCGCTGACGAGGTCCACAAGATGGTGCTGAGCCGTTTTCTCGACGAGGAGAAGAGCGTCTTCTGGAAATGGCCGGTGGCCGGCGCTTGAGCGACGCCCAATAATAAGTGAAACGATTTAAAGTGCTTGAGCCAGACCCTCAGCGGACAATAATCACATGCATATTCTTCGGCCCATGCGCCGGGCGGACGATGGTTTGCTCGATGTCGCCGGTGCGCGAGGGGCCGGAGATCATGTTGACGGTGCGGGGCATGGGGCGGGCGCGGAGTTTGGTCCAGACTTCTTCGTAGGACGCAAAAAGATTTTCGGCTTCGAGGACCACGATATGGACCTCGGGAAGGAAATTCAATGTGGTGGGACTTTCGGGCCCAGAAAGCTGGATGATGGTGCCGGTCTCAGCCACACCGGCAAAGGCGCGGGTGAGCGAGGCCTTGTCGGAATCCACGGCGCGGCCCTCGTCCACCTGCACGGTGCCAGCCCGGTGCCAGGGCAGCTTGGCAAATATGGCATCAGAGCCGCGGCGGATATGGGCGGGCAGGTTTTGGCTGCGGAGATAGGTTGCCACCTGTTCGGGCACATCGTCCAGATCATCGATGAGTTCCACCGTTCCGCCCACGGCTTGCATCATCTCGGTGAAAATCCGGATGCGGTGGGCTATGTCGCCTTGGCCGCGCACAGGGATCAGGCCCCGCGCATGGGCGGCAAGCCTCGCGGTGACGGCGGCCTCGCGGCCCTGAGCTTCTCCCACCTTGCTGCGGATGCGGGTGAGAATATCCTCGCGGGCACTCATGGCATCCCTTCCTTCCTTCTCCCCTTGCGGGAGAAGATGGATCGTGGCCCTTGGGCCACGGGCCGGATGAGGGGGCGGTTCAGCGAGGTCTGTGCGCTGAGGGACTCGCTGTA
>JANOTU010000401.1:0-2969 GCA_031416515.1 Hyphomicrobiales bacterium | reverse complement strand
GGCGGATGGCGCGTATCAAGCCCCAGCGAGATGCAGCGCATCCAACTGTCATAGATATCAGGCACCAGATATCCAGCCGACGCCACGCCGCGCTGCTCAACCATGTTGCGGGCATCAATCATGCGATTGCTGACAGATGGTATCAATTGTCCTCCCAGACAGTCATTTTGATGTAAGTGCGCTGGGCCTGAAGGCCTCTCATTCGCGTATTACATGCGACAACGTAACGCAGAATTTGACGATTGCAAGCCCAGAATTCCTCAAATCGGGAAACTGTTCTGTCAGTGAACAGTTTTGCTCTCGAAACTGTTCCCGCATGAAGCGGGGCACAGAGGGGGTGTTTCTCGAGACTCCTGTAGATTCAGTCGGAAGTGAGCTGGCACGATCCTTGCTCCAATACCCTCAACGGTCGGACATGATCATGACCAGAACAAGAAACTAAATGGGAAGAAACGATGAAAGCTGCTGTTCTCCACGCATTTGATGAAACACTGACGGCCAAAGAGTTCGTCAGGTATGAGGACGTGGCTGATCCCAAAATCACCCGGCCCACCGATGTGATCGTGCGCATCGGTGGTGCGGGTGTTTGCCGCACCGATCTGCATGTGGTTGAAGGCATCTGGCGCTCGAAGGTTGATGTGAAGCTCCCCTATATCATGGGCCATGAGAATGCGGGCTGGGTCGAGGCTGTGGGGCCGGGCGTTGAGGGCGTCAAGGTCGGCGACAGCGTTATTTGCCATCCGCTCGTCACCTCCGGCCATTGTCTCGCCTGTCGGCGCGGCAATGACATGCATGCCGTGGACAGCTCCTTCCCCGGTATCAATGCCAATGGCGGCTATGCCGAATATCTGCTCACCGGCCAGCGCTCGCTGATCAAGCTGCCCAAAACCTTGGCTCCCAAGGATGTGGCTCCCTATACGGACGCAGGCCTCACCGCCTACCGCGCCGCCAAGAAGGCCTCGCGCCATTTGCTGCCGGGTGAATATGTGGTGGTAATTGGCGCTGGCGGATTGGGCCATATCGGCATCCAGGTGCTGGCAGCCTTGTGCGCGGCTGAAATCATTGTCGTCGACCGCGCCGACAAATCACTGGAACTCGCCAAGAAATGCGGCGCCCATCATCTGGTCAAGGCCGACGGCAACGAAGTTGCCGCTGTGCAGGCGCTCACCAAGGGGCGGGGCGCTGAGGCGGTGATTGACTTTGTGGGCGAGGGCAGTGCGATTGCCCAGGGCCTCGCGATGACGGCCAATGGCGGCTACTATTACATCGTCGGCTATGGCGGCAAGATCGATATTCCCACCATCGATATGGTCACCTCGGAAAAAACCATCGTCGGCAATTTGGTTGGCACCTATGCCGAGCTGGTGGAACTGATGGCGCTGGCGGATCGTGGCCTGGTGAACTTGCACACCAAGGAATACAAGCTCTCGCAGGCCAATGACGCCCTGCACGATCTGCACAACGGCAAGATCAACGGGCGGGCGGTGTTGATCCCATGAGTGCAAGCGGGCGAGGTCCTCAGATGACGGAGGAAGAAGCCCTCGAAATTCAGCGCGCGCGTGAACGCATGGTCTCCAGGCACAAATTGATTGAAGGCATGATCCACAACAACGAGCTTCAACTCAAAAACGAAAGCGCCCGCGGCGGCGCTGAAATCGAGCGCGCTTGCGCCATTCGTGACGCTGAAAAGCAAGGCGCTGGCAAGTCTGAACAGGAAGAAGTGGCAAGAGTAAGCGCGCGACTGGCGACTTTGGAGGTGGAGCACACCCGCCTGGTGGCCGAGCGTGAATGGCTCAATGCCTCACTACTGGAATTTGAAAGCGGGCCGTCGGCCAGCCAACACACAAAAGCAGGACATGCGTGATGGGTAACAAAGCAACAGCCGATGCGCCAGAGCGTTTTGGGCCAGCCCCGGAGCCGGAGGCGATGACCGAAGAGCAAAAGTCGAAAGACAAGTTCTTCGTGCAACTGGCGCGGATCACGGAAGAAATGATCGCCGTTCACGGCAAGGAATTCGCCATGGGGACGCTGGTGTTATCGGCGCGTTTTGTCGCCGAAGACCGGCCCCTGGTGAAGAAGGATTAAGTGATACCAAGAAGTCGTTTCGAGACCTAAAGTAAATTTACGCGACCTAAAGTGCCTATAACGACTGCGATTTTGATACTGCGATCAGTGAAGACGGGTTTTGGTTTTCTTCTGATCTCCAATTGTAGCGACCAAACTTAATCATAAAATCGCAAAAGGAGATAACATGGCTGCTAGTTTAACACTGAACAAGATCACAGCCCAGAAAGGCATCACCATCGCGGAAGCCGCGAGCCGTGTCGCTGATCTTGGCTGGACACCAAGCTACGTTCAGGAAGCGATGACCTTCCCGACCGACTACAAAATCTCGAAGACGCCGCGCGACCCAATGAAGCAGGTCCTGCGTTCGTACTTCCCGATGCAGGAAGAAAAAGACAACCGCGTATACGGCGCCCTTGACGCCGCGCTGCGCGGCGACATGTTCCGCAATGTCGAGCCCCGCTGGGTCGAATGGATGAAGCTCTTTCTGGCGATCATCCCCTTCCCGGAAATCTCGGCCGCGCGTTCCATGGCCATGGTTGCGCGCCTCGCACCAGGTGAAGAACTCCGCACCGGCATGACCATGCAGATGGTTGACGAATTCCGTCACTCCACCATTCAGATGAACCTGAAGAAGTGGTACATGGAAAACTACATCGATCCGGCAGGCTTCGACATCACCGAAGCAGCTTTCGGCAAGTGCTACGCCACCACCATCGGCCGTCAGTTCGCTGAAGGCTTCCTGACCGGTGACGCCATCACGGCCGCCAACGTCTACCTGACAGTTGTCGCCGAAACCGCGTTCACCAACACCCTGTTTGTGGCCATGCCTTCGGAAGCCGCCCGTAACGGCGACTATGCGCTGCCATCGGTGTTCCTGTCTGTGCAGTCAGATGATTCGCGTC
>JANOTU010000400.1:0-5422 GCA_031416515.1 Hyphomicrobiales bacterium | reverse complement strand
GAGGAAATTGGCACTGCTGTTGCCGCGCAGGAGGTCAGCGAAATTTGTGCCCACGATGTTTTCGATGTTGTAGTATCTGTCGCCTTCTGCATCGCTGAAGCGGCCAATGCCAGTCGTGAGATCGACCGACACGTTGCCGGTCGCCGTATCATAGAGCGCCGTGTCATCGCCCGCGTCGCCAAACAGCAGGTCGGCGTCAGCGCCGCCGCGCAGGCGGTCATTGCCTTCGCCGCCGCCGAGATGATCGTTGCCGGCGAACCCGGTAAGTTCATCATTTCCAGCGCGGCCATCAAGCACATTGCCAAGGTCATTGCCCTCGATCACATCCCAATTGGCGGTACCGATCACACCTTCGATTCCCCAAAGACGGTCAATTTCCGGGGGCATATTCCACGTGGTGTGGATTGTAGCGTCGTGATTCCAAAGCTGCACGAAAACCGCACGGGTAGAGTATGAATAGTCGGCATAGTCGTAGCCCTCCCCGCCGTTCATATAATCATTGCCAGAGCCGCCGGAAAGGGTGTCGACGCCGTCCCCGCCGATAAGATAATCATCGCCGTTGCCGCCCTGAAGGTTGTCATTGCCACCCCACCCAAACAACCAGTCATTGCCGCCGCGGCCATCGATATCATTGTCGGCTTCATCGCCGTGAATGACGTCGGCATGACTCGTGCCAATCACGTTCTCGATTGAAAATAATTTGTCATTGTCCGTGCGCGAGGGGTCGCGGCTGAGTGAGTAGCCGCCGCCGAGGTCAACAAATACGCCGGGCGATTCAGATTCTGCAAAATCGCCGAAATATTCATAGCTCACGGTGTCATTGCCGGCACCGCCATCGACAAGGTCGTCACCGCCGCCGCCACCCAGAGTGTCGTTGCCATCGTCGCCGTAAATCTTGTCGTTACCGCCGCCTGAGAATATTGTGTCATTGCCACCCAGCCCATGAATCAAGACGTTGACTGACGGGCTCCATATTGAAATGCGGTCGTCACCTTCCGTGGCATATATTGGCTTGATAGCAAAGGCGAGTTGATCAGCAGTCTGGGTGTCATACGTTCCGGTTTCGCCTGTCTTGATCGTAGCAGCCATGATGTTTCACTCCCGTTGTTTATTTGAATGTGACTGAATGATGGCAGGGTTGACTTGAACTTGAGATGAACTCCCGGTTCATCTGGCATTCATCTTGGGCCATCGCGCGGTGGAAGCTTCCCCAAAGGCCTTGGATGGGTTAGTATTTGCCATGGCTACGCTCACCTCCTTGCCTGCGGTTGAGACCACGCACTTGATCTTGCGCGAAATCGAGGGGCGCGATGCGGGGCCGTTTGCGGGGTTCATGACGCAAGCTGCCTATCAGCGCCATATTGCTGTGCGGCTGGTTGATGCGCGTGAGGTCAAGGCCTTTGTGCGCCGTTCGGTGGCGCGGCAGGGCGATGGCACCCGCAACGTGTTTCACCTGGCGGCGGAAGAAAAACAAAGCGGCGAGGCGGTCGGTGACGGCTTCATCATCGTTCAAACTCCAGGTGTGCTTGAGATTGGCTGGGGCGTTCACCCGGCCATGTGGCGCGTGGGGCTGGGCACGGAGATTGGGAGCGCGCTTCTGGGCCTGGGCTTTGAGCGCCTCAAGGCAGAGCGGGTGTGGTGCAAGGTGATGGCGGAGAACTCAGGTTCCATGCGCCTGGCGCGCCGCATTGGCCTGCGCCATGTCAAATCGCAAGTGGATTACCCAGCCGCGCCAGGCAGCACGGCGGCGGTTGAGTTCTTCGCGCTCACGGCGGCGGAGTATTTTGATCTCGCATACTGAGCCTGTTGTGCTAAGGCCGCGCCATGGATGTTCAAGTGATTGGCGCAGGCCCCGCAGGCCTCATGGCGGCAGAGGTATTGGCCAAGGGCGGCGCGCGGGTGGTGATCCGCGATCATATGGCGGCCCCGGCGCGGAAATTTCTGCTGGCCGGACGGGGCGGGCTCAATCTCACCCATTCTGAACCCCTCGAACAATTTCTTGAACGCTACGGCGAGCAGAAGGCGTTTCTGGAGCCAGCCATCCGCGCTTTTCCGCCAGCGGCAGTGATCGAGTGGTGCCATGGGCTTGGCATTGAAACATTTGTGGGAAGCTCCAGCCGGGTATTTCCCAAGCAGATGAAGGCTTCGCCTTTGCTGCGGGCCTGGCTCAAGCGGCTGGGTGAATTGGGTGTAACATTGCAGACTCGCTCACGCTGGGAGGGCTTTGACGGGAAGCGGACCATTCTCGCCATGGGGGGCGCAAGCTGGCCGCATCTGGGTTCAGATGCCGCCTGGGTGCCGATCCTTCAGGCGGCTGGTATTGCGGTTAATCCCTTCAAGCCCGCCAACAGCCGCTTTCTGGTGAACTGGTCGAAACTGTTCCGCGAGCGCTTTTCTGGAACGCCGGTGAAGAATGTGGCGCTCACCTATGCGGGCCACCGGGTGCCGGGCGAAGTGATGATCTCGCAAGAAGGCATTGAGGGGGGTGCGATCTATGCGCTGTCGCGCGGCATGCGCGAGCATCCGGGCCATCCCCTGCATATTGATTTGCGGCCTGATCTCAAGGTTGAAGTGCTGGCCGAGCGATTGTCGCGCCCGCGGGCCAAGGACACGCAAACCAATTTCCTGCGGAAGGTCGCTGGGCTTTCGCCTGTTGCCATTTCACTGCTGCGCGAGACCGGCAATGCCATGGATGCCGCGGGCATCAAGGCGGTTGCGGTGCAAATTCTCCGGCCCGCCGGCATTGCCCGCGCCATCTCGTCCGCTGGCGGTATTGCGCTGAGCGAGCTGGATGAAAATTTCCAACTGAAGAAAATGCCCGGCGTTTATGCGGTGGGCGAAATGCTGGATTGGGAAGCGCCAACGGGAGGCTATCTGTTGCAGGCGTGCTTCTCAACCGCAGTTTCTGCCGCTAGGGCCAATCTCGTCCGGCCATAATGTGCCGTGGCGTTGCCTTATTTTGATGGTTATAGTGTCGCCATGAGGTTCTCTGGTTGTGTTGTGTTGTCCGCTGTCATGATCTCCGCCATGGCAGGGGAAGCTGTTGCTGATGTCAAGGGATATTGCCGTGCTTATGCGCGCAATGAAGCCAATGTTCACCTGGCTGGCCGGGCCGTGCTTGATCTGAATGATGCAACCGAAATGTCGCGGCAAGACTGGTCGCAATGGAACAAGCAGGCTTTCGCTGATTGCATGGCCCAATATGAGCCAGAGCAGGTTGCAGAAACTCCGGCTGAAGTCCCGGTTGAGGCCCCGCCTGTAGTGCCAGCCCAACCGGCGCCTTCTCAGGGAAAGAAAGCAAAATCAAAGCCTGTGGATGTGAAAATCGCCGATGTGAAATCAGCAACCGCCAAATCAAAAAACAATTCAAAAATCAAGTCCCTGTTTGACCGCACCAAGACTGCGCTGGCCACAGGCAAGCCAGGCAAACTTGCCCCAGGCAGCGCTGAGTGGAAGGCCTATTGCGCGAAGAAATACGTCTCCTTCGATCCCGACACCGGCACCTATCTGTCTCTCAACCGGCAAAGACGCCCCTGCAAGATGCCGAAGAGGTAGGGCTATTTCGGGCATCGACGACCTCTGGTTAACGCAATTCCTCTAGCCTCATCCTGAGGTGCTCGCGCCCTTGCGCGGGCCTCGAAGGATCGATGGCTGTGCCCTGTGGCCGTCCTTCGAGGCTCGCGAAGGCGCTCGCACCTCAGGATGAGGGTAGAGGCAGGGCCGGAGAACTCGATTGGCAGAGTCCTTGACCCATGTCTTCGAGGATTATTTCTCCTCCCTTCCATCCGGTCATCATGGCGGCGGCGTTGGTGTTGCCGGTGGTGATATTTGGGAAAATCGAGGCGTCGCAGATGCGCAGATTCTGGACGGCGTGAACGCGCAACCTTGCATCGACAACACGGTCTGGCCCCATCGCGCAGGTGCATGAGGGATGATAGACAGTGCCGGATCGTCGGCGGAAATCGGCGATGAGGTCGTCGTCGCTCTCGCATGCGGGGCCAGGGCGGAGTTCCTCGGCGATCAATGCGGCAAGGGGTTCTTGTGCAGCGATCTTGCGCAGGAATTTCACCGCCGCCAACATCTCCGCCACATCGTGCGGGGTGGAGAGCGCGTTGGCGGTGATGCGCGGCGGCTGGAAGGGGTCAGCGGATCTGATGGCGATTTCGCCCCGACTGGTAGGGCGGCAATTGGACAGGCCCAGGGACATGCCGGAAAAGGGATCAGGGTTGAGCAAAGGCCGCTCGCCCGCCTTGGGGATCAGGGTCGAGAACGCCTGCATGTAGAGCTGCATGTTGGGACGTGGGAGTGCGGGCGATGTGCGGAAAAATCCACCACCTTGGTTGATGCTCAAACTGAGCGGCCCGCCTCTGGTGAGCAAGTATTGCACACCGGCGCGAAGCTTGCCTAACATTGGCCGCAGCTCGTCATTGAGGGTGGGCACTTTCATGCGCCATGTGTCGTTGATGCCGACATGATCCTGGAGGCCGGTTCCCACATGCGGATTGTGCTTGAGAACTGCAAGCCCAAGGCCTTGCAGGAGCGGTGCTGGGCCGATGCCGGAAAGCTGCAGAAGCTGAGGGGAATTGACCGCGCCCCCGGCGATGATCACCTCGCGGCCCGCCATAGCTTGCAGGGTTTTGCCATGTTGGCTGTATTCAACACCGATGGCCTTCGCGCCATCAAACAAAATCTGGGTTGCAAGGGCGTGGGTTTCGACCCGCACATTGCGCCGCTTCATGGCCGGGCGCAGAAACGCCCGCGCGGCTGAATTGCGCCGCCCGCCGCGTGTTGTGAACTGATAGAGGCCAGCGCCTTCGTGATCAGCGCTGCTTAAATCGGGATTGAAGGCAAGGCCGGCGGCTTTGGCCGCGTCGAGAAAACTTTGGCAAAGCGGATGCTGCCGCGCGCCGAGGGGTTCGACATGCAGTTCCTTTTCAATCGCATCATAGGCGGGCCGCACCTCGTCCCAGCCCCAGCCTGAATTGCCTGCGGCTTTCCAGTCTTCAAAATCCTGGGCGTGGCCGCGAACATAAACCATGGCATTGATCGAGCTGGACCCGCCCAACACCTTGCCGCGCGGCCAGAAATCCTTCTGGCCTGCGAGGCCCGGATCGGGTTCGGCTTCATACATCCAGTTGACCTTCGGATCGTAGAAAGTCTTGCCGTAGCCAAGCGGCATCTGGACGAAAAATCGGTAGTCGCTGCCGCCAGCTTCAAGAACGAGCACGGTGTGGAGGCCACTGGCGGACAGCCTTTCGGCAAGAACACAGCCGGCGGACCCTGCGCCTACAATGATGAAATCATAGGTCATGCGCGAACGCCGATTTTCAGAGCCGAACTCGCATCTTCCCTTCCCTCCTTGTGGGGGAAGGTGGACAGCGTCCCGCAGGGCGCGGGCCGGATGAGGGGGCGGTTCAGCGAG
>JANOTU010000399.1:0-2253 GCA_031416515.1 Hyphomicrobiales bacterium | reverse complement strand
TCGGGCGACATGCCGGCAAAGCTCATGCCGGCCTTTTCCAGGCGGTCACGGTAGGCGGTGTTGACTTCGTAACGGTGGCGGTGGCGCTCGGATATGCGCGTGTCGCGGTAAATCGCGGCGATCTTGCTGCCGGGTTTCAAGCTGGCGTCAAAAGCGCCCAGCCGCATGGTGCCGCCCAGATCACCGCCGCGTTCGCGGATTTCAAGCTCATTACCTTTCATCCATTCGGTCATGGTGCCAACCACGGGCTCTTTGGTCTCGCCAAACTCGGTGGAGCTTGCGGCAGCAATCCCGCAGAGATTGCGCGCCGCCTCGATGCAGGCCATCTGCATGCCAAAACAAATGCCGAAATAAGGCACCTTTCTGGTTCGCGCAAACGTCGCCGCCTTGATTTTCCCCTCGGACCCACGCTCACCAAAGCCGCCAGGCACCAGAATGCCGTGAACACCCTCAAGATAAGGCGCCGGGTCTTCCTTCTCGAAAATTTCCGACTCGATCCATTGCAGGTTTACTTTCACCGTGTTGGCAATGCCGCCATGCACCAGGGCTTCGTTCAGCGATTTATAAGCATCAAGGAGGCCGGTGTATTTGCCTACCACCGCAATCGTCACCTCGCCTTCCGGGTGGGTGATCCGGCGCATGACCTCAGCCCATTTGGCGAGATTGGGCGGCGGCGCATCCTTGAAGCCAAACGCATCAAGCACTTCGCGGTCAAGCCCCTCATTGTGATAGGCGCGGGGCACATCGTAAATGCTTCTGACATCAAGCGCCTGAATGACAGCGGTGGGCCGCACATTGCAGAACAGCGCGATCTTGCGGCGTTCATTCTCGGGGATTTCGCGATCAGCCCGGCATAGCAAGATATCGGGTTGAATGCCGATGGAGCGCAGTTCCTTCACCGAATGCTGCGTGGGCTTGGTTTTGAGTTCGCCCGCTGTCGGGATGTAAGGCAGCAGTGTCAAATGAATATAGATGCAGTCACCGCGCGGGCTTTCCTGGCCAAACTGGCGGATGGCTTCAAAAAACGGCAGCCCCTCAATATCGCCCACCGTGCCGCCGATTTCCACCAGCACGAAATCAAAACCCTCATTGCCGGTGCGGATGAAATCCTTGATGGCATCCGTCACATGCGGGATGACCTGCACCGTGCCACCGAGGAAATCGCCGCGCCGCTCTTTGGCGATGATGTCCTGATAAATGCGGCCTGTGGTGATGTTGTCCTGCTTGTTGGCATGGCGCCCGGTGAAACGCTCATAATGACCGAGATCAAGATCAGTCTCCGCCCCGTCATCGGTGACGAACACCTCGCCATGCTGATAGGGGCTCATGGTGCCCGGATCGACATTCAAATAGGGGTCAAGCTTGCGGAGCCGCACCGAAAACCCGCGCGCCTGCAGAAGCGCGCCCAATGCTGCTGAGGCCAGACCCTTGCCAAGAGAGGAAACCACGCCGCCGGTAATGAAAATATATCGCGCCATGGGAGTTCACCCTAGCCGGTTCTGGCCGTGATTCGTAAGTGCAGAATTATGGGGCGGCAGGAGCCGAGGGAAGCTGCGGCAGAACCGAGTCGGTTGCAGGTTTTGCCGGCGCATCCGTGGCCCCTTGCGGCTGCGTCACACCCGACTCAAACACCGATCCGCCGCCAGAGCGTTTTGTCGCCAGAAATGTGAGGCTGATGGACGTGATAAAGAACGCCACCGCCAGATAGGCCGTGGTGCGGGTCAGCGCATTGCCAACACCGCGCGCTGAAAACATATTGCCGCCGCCTCCGCCGCCGCCGCCCATGCCAAGGGCACCCCCCTCCGAGCGCTGAAGCAAAACCACGCCAATAAGGCCAATGGCAATAATGAGATGGGCAACGAGAAGAACGGTTTCCATGGATTATCCGGTGCTGAAGCTTTGAGTTGGCGCGGGGTTTAGCCGCTCCATGCAGGGATGGCAAGGATGGGCTGCAAGCGCTTGCATTTGAAAGGCTTTGTATGTTGTGGGCCAATGGTCCAAAACACTCCCGATGGTAACCCGGACCGGATATTGTTGACTTATATGGCAACATTGATTAAGTTATTGGAAATTGGTACGCTGCGCGAACTCTTGGTGCCATAGGGCGATTCAGTAAACTGTGCGCAGGCCAACGGATCAGTCAGAATTATTGGGTTCCCCCCCAACCCTCACCCTGAGGTGCGAGCCCTTGCGAGCCTCGAAGGACGGTTGCAGGTTCCGCACCGTGGGCCCTTCGAGGCTCGCAAGGGCTCG